>CAKTAA010000009.1 GCA_934526185.1 uncultured Eubacteriales bacterium
TTTTATATTGCTTGACGGCGAAACAATCCGGTTTGCGCTTTTCCAGCCCCTTGAACATATAGTCCACGGCGTTCATAAAATCGTCATCGTCCTCTTTGACCTCCATCCCGGAAATCATGTCAACGAGGGTGTTCATGTTCCTATCCTCGGCGGGGCCTTCAAAAATGATGTAGGCAATCAAGGCGCAGTACAACAGCGTTTCCGCCTTCGTCCAGAACGGGTCGCCCTCCTTGCCCTCGCCCTTGGTGTTTGAGATTAAGGCGTTGACAAACTTTAGGATGTCGGCCTCGTTCTTGATATAGGCCAGCGGGTTATAGTGCATGGACTTGGAAAAGTCGATGCTGTTGAAAACCTTGATCTTATAGCCCCGCCGCTTTTGCAGAAAATGTCCCACTTGGGAGAGGACGCCGCCCTTCGGGTCAACCACCACGAATGACGAATGGGCTTGCAGTAGCTGGGGCGTGAGCCAAAACCGGGTCTTGCCCGAGCCGGACGAGCCGATGACGCAGCAATTCAGGTTCCGGGCGTTGGCCGGGATCTTCGGGCGGGTGTTCATGGTGAGAAACTCCGTCCCGGTCAGAATGACATTGTTTTCAAACTTGGGATCGACAAAAGGGCGTATGTCTTTTTCGTTGCCCCAACGGGCCGATCCGTACTCCGCATCCCGGCGAAATTTCTTTGCGTTTTTACTTTTCATGTGGATAAAGAGCCGAAACGCCACGGCCCCCACGATGCCCACCAGCCAGTCAACCGGGTTGAGCCCCGGCGCAAAGTCTGCAAAGGCCACGCCGATGGTCTGGCCGATCCCCATAACTTTTGAGAGGAAATCGGCTCCAGCCGCCAGACGGTAGGCCGTCCCCACCTTGAGAAAGGCCCAGCCGATGAACAGGTAGGGGATGTTGGGGACAATGTATTTTTTGAGATTACCTGTCCGCATGGGCCACCTCCTTCGTGCGTTCTTTCTGGCGGGGCTTTTCCTTTGCAAGCTGCTCCGCCGCCTGTTTGAGCTGTTCCCGGATGGGGATGCGCCAGGACTTGGATTTGTCCAGCACCTTCCGGGAGTATTCCGAAAAACAGGCCGTCATCGCATCGGCCTGCCCCGTCTTGAAGAACAGCAGGTATTTGTCCGGCCCGGTTTTGTAAAAGGCGTAGTCCACATTCCATTTCCGGGCCACACGGTCAAAGGTCTTTGGAGCGTCCACCTCAATACTGCTGGTGGCCGCACCGTGGGCCATGAGCTTTTTCACGCTCTGTTTGCCGTGGGGTGTTTGGGCCGCCCGGTATTCCTTCGCAATTTTGCGGCCCACAGCCCGGAGCGCACAGGCAAGGCTCCGGGCGCTCATTTTACCGGCCCGCATAGATACTGCGATTGTGCGCCGGGAAATATCCTCGTCAACCAGCGTTACCACCTCCTTCGTCGCCGCAAGTTCCATATCGCTTATTTCCACGCAAGCGTGAAAAATCGCTCATTACACTGCGGCTCCTCTTCCCACAAAGTCTTGCGACTTTGCGGGAGCCCTACGGGACAAAGTGTCTCGAAGTTACATCAGCGATCCTCCCGCCCCGTAATGATGCGGCGCTTTTCGTTATCCAGTGCCGACCTGTCGATAATTTCCTTGTAGGCTACCATCTGCTCCCGGATCGAAAGCTGGGGATAGGCGAAAATCCTGTGCTCGGCGGGAATGTCATCCCGGCCCGTGTAGCGCTCAATGAAGTTGCTGCGGTTGTTATGCACATACCCGCCGGGGGCGTAGTGGCCGCTGTCATTGATCCGGGCATCCCGCCCAAACGCCTCATAGTCGATATAGTCAATGAGGGACTCCGGGACTTGGACGGCCCCGAAGTCCAGAACATACAGCCGCCCCAGCTCCTCATCGCTTTTGATACCGGGCTCAAAGTCAAAGCAGTCCAGATTTTGCGTGAGGTTGATTAAATCCTTCACGCTGCCCGTGTACTCGCAGCTGTCGATCACGGCCTCAAACTTTTCCAGCTCGCCCTGCTCCAGATCGGAGAGCAGGTGGGCCAGATGGTTGAGCTCGTCCAAGTCCTCGTACTCGCCCAAATGCTCATGCAGGCCCAGCACATCCCCGTCAAACGAGGTTATAAAAATTTCCTCGTACCGCACACCATCCACGCCGATGCGCTTTAAGAGGGATTGCAGCTCCTCGGTGGTGGCGGGGAATTTCAGCGTTGCCCCGGCCTCCACGCCATCCTCGGCATATCGCCCGAGGTTGGTAATGTAGGCTTCCAGCAGGGCCGCCATCAGCGGCGGCCCTGTCCCTTGACGGTCAGGATGCCCTCAAGGGTGGTGGCCGTGATGCCCAGACGCTGGGCCACGGCAATATCATTCTTCATGGCCTCGGTGACGGTATGGCCGCACACCACCAGCACATGGGAGCGCCGCAAAAGGTCACGGCTCATATCAATGCCGCTTTTATGCTCCTCGGGAACGGCATCGTTGAGGAACAGGGGCAGGTAAAGGGTCGGGCAGATGGGGGAAAATCCCGCCTCATACACGGCACGGCAATACTGCGCCGCCCGTTCTGCGTTTTCGCTGTCGCCGCCATACCATGCGGCGGTGATGTACGCAAGGGGTCGTTTCATAGTCAATACCTCCGATATTTAATAATGTAGGGTCAGCCCAATCCCCCCGCCCTTTCCCATTCATGGGAAAGGGGGCGGCTCTGGAGGATATAACCCCCGTCACGCCGCTTTGGGGTAGCACAGCCGGGGCAGGCCGTAAAGGGCAAGCCGCCGCAAGCGGCGGGGCATACGCCCCCTTGACGGCCAGCTCCCGCCTGTGCCGGGTAATAGGCGGCGACGGGGGATATACCACCCGAGCCTCTGGCAAAGGGCGTAAAAAAACCTCGGGACAAAATGTCTCGAGGTTACTTCTCCATATCCGTCTTTTTCTTGTCGGCCTTTCCCAGCTCGGGCGGCTGTTTCTCTTTCCAGTCATCCAGCAGGGACATGATCTGCTCCTTCATCTTGGCGGGAGTAACCTCCTTGCCAAAATACTTCTCCAGTTCAGCCATTGAAATAATCACGCCACGATCCTCCTTTTTCTTTTCTGATAAAATACCGTCAATCACATCGCCGTTGAGCTTGCCAGCCTGATCCAGCTCCCGGAGCTGCTTTGCCTGTGCGTGGGAGGGGGAGGACTGCTCACCCTCAATGGAAACGGCGATGAGCTGTTGGTTTTTGGGCTTGATGTAGGAAAGCTCCACGGCGGGCATAAAGCCCATTTTCTTGTTGTCCACCATGTCCATGAGCTCCGGGACAAGGGAATTAAGGCGGATATACCGCATGACCTTTTTATAGTTCATGCCGTTGTTCTCGCCCACGATCTCAACCGAGCGTTTCCCCACATCGCCGGGAGCAACGCCAGCCAGCCGCCCGCCCTGGTGCTTGATGGCCTCCACTTCCAAATCCAGAAGTTTCGCCAGTTCGCTGGGCAGGGGCTCCCCACGCTGCTTGTTGCTGTTCTTCATTTCCCGGACGGCCTCAATGTCCGTCATGTTGCGGACGATACAGGGCAGCTCCTCCAGCCCTGCCAGTTCGCTACCACGATGACGGCGATGGCCAGCGATGATCTCATAACCATTGCCGTCCTTTTCCGGGCGGACGGTAGCGGGGGTCATAACGCCATGTTCTTTGATCGTCCCCACCAGCTCCGTCATCTTTTCATCGTCCTTTACTTGAAAGGGATGGTCACGGAAAGTATGGAACGCATGGAGTTCGGAAAGTTTCAGATAGACCAGCTTTCCCTCATCAATGGGTCGGGCCGGGGCCATCTGCTCCGGGGCCTCTGCCGCAGGCCCTGCGCCGGGGGCAGCGCCGCCAGCGGCGGCCTCCTCCTTCACTGTGGCGGCCTGTTTACTTCGGGACATTTTGTCTCGAGGTTTGGACGGCTGGGCCTCGCCGGGGGCCGCCTTATCCGCCTTGGGTGGGCGGCCCTTGCGGGGCTTGGCCGCATCCTGCGCCTTTGCAGACTTGGCCGGGGCCTGTTCCCCCTTTTCCTCTTTGGGCGGGCGGCCACGGCGGGGCTTTTTCTGTTCCTCCGCTGCGGCCTCCTTGGTTTTGTCCCCGGCGGCCTTTTCCTCCGCCTGTTCGGGCGGGGCGGCCACAGTCTGCCCTTTGGTGGGAGCCCCGGCCTCGGGAGCAGGGGGCTTGGACTGTTCCACAGCGGCACGGGCCGCCGCCCTGCGCTCCGCCATGAGTTCTTCGATCTTGTCAAAGGACACCACCACATCGCCGGGATCGGTGGGGGTGATGCCCTCCTGTTCCTGCGGGGCCGCTGGCCCGGTATTCAAGTCCGGGGCGGGAGCGTCCGCCACAGGGGACTCCGCTACGGGAGCCTCGGGGGTGACAGGCTCACCTTCGGCGGAAATGTTTTTCTTTTCTTCCACTTGCTAACCTCCTTTTCTGTTTCGGTAATCTTGCACAAAAATCTGCTTGAAAATTTTGTGGTTATTTTTTAGAAAATTTCTGCCTCCTTCCGAGCCTTCCACGCAAAAAGGCCGCCCGTTGTCTTGACCGGGCGGCCTTCTGCGTAATGTGATAGCTCTGTTATTTTATTTTTTGGTGTTGTAGGCTCCGAAAAGCCTTGTATTTGTAGTTTTCCTATTTTATAGGGTACATAAGAGAGATGCATCAAGAAGCTATCAAAAATGGCGAGTATATGGAACAGGGCGATTTGATAGAACGGAAAAGCGATGAACTTGCCACCGTACTTGCTCAAGGGAATCGCGAATTACAAAAAATGTTCCGCTACCTTATTCGTGAAGCGATTCGAAACGTTCCTGAACACGCAGGAACTAATGAAGTGTGGATTTGCGGGCAATATTGGCACAATCGCGACAAAGCCGAAATAGCAATTTTGGATGAAGGCATTGGAGTGTATGAGAGCTTAAAACAAAATCGCATCCATAGAGAGTATGTAACAAACAACGCGGAAGCTTTGCGTTGGGCGATAAAACCCGGTATTTCGGTAGCCTTTAACCCTGCGAGAGGACAACGAAGCCAAGACACTTGGGCAAACTCCGGTTACGGACTTTTTATGATTAGCGAGATATGTAAGGCGACCAATGGATGGTTAACGTTTGTTAGCGGTGATAATTGCTTGCGAATTTACCCTAACGGTTCCGGATTATATGGTGTTCATTTCAAAGGAACCGCGCTTGGTATTCAAATCAGACCTTCGCAAGTTGTGAATTGTCAGGCACTTATAGACTCAGTGCGTCTCAGTGGAGAAAGTACTGCAAAAACAATTAAAAACTCCTTCAAGGGCGCATCTGTTCCATCAAAGGGCTTAATGTTTTAATTTTAATAGACGACTGAGATTGTCTTATTTCGCCGTGATACATATTTGTTCAAAAGAGATCTTTATATGCAAAAAATAATAAAAAATGCAATTCAATGCAAATTGTGCGGAGATATTATTGAATCAACTGATCGCCACGATTATGTAGAATGTACATGTGGCGCTTGCGCCGTAGATGGTGGTCACGATTATTTGCGTCGAAGTTATAAAAGCAAGGATTGCTATATTGATTTATCAATTACAGAAGAACAAGAATAAAGTTCAAGGCGTCGCAGAAATGCGGCGCTTTTACTTTTTATATCGAAAAACGCTGGACTTGTGGAAAGTGTTGTGATATGTATTTGTGTTGCAAAAGGAGGTGCAACGCACATGACAACACTTGAAGATTTGTACTTCGGCAACATCAGTCCACACGAAAGGTACATCAAGCGAGGAACGAGAGTGGACAAACTCGTCAAACTTATATGCAAAAACGAGGAAGAACTGAATTCTACCCTCACAGAGAAACAAAAGGAAACCTTTGAAAAGTTCAAAGACTGCCAAAACGAACTCTCCTGCATCACCGAGCGTGAGGCGTTCAGTTCGGGATTTATCTTAGCTACTCGCATAATGGTGGAAGTGATGCAAGGTTTAGAGGAGGTCGAGGATATATGAAAAGACTAATTATCCTTCTCCTCTGCTGTGGAGTGCTCGTAAGTATGGTAGGATGCGGTGGCAACACCGTTCCGTTGCCTACCGAGAGTCCACCGACAACGGTATCGGAAACTATAACAACGGAAACACCACCCGAAACAACGCCCCTTGTGACGGTGGTAGAGCCGACAGAGAAAGAAAAAGAGCCTGTCCCCACCGAGAGCAAGGAACAGGCAACCGAGCCAACCGTGACCGCCACAAAACCTACAACAACGGCAGAGCCAGCAGAAGAAGCAGAGACGGATGTAACAAGCATCGCTGAAGAAAAGGTTACTCCTCCAATTGTGGAAAAGGCGCAGGCCACACTACCGCAGCTGACGGAAAGCGAACCGCCAAAGGAAGAACTGAAAGCCGAAACGGAACCTTCAAAGGTAACAGCGGCGGAACCTCCGGAAAAGCCTATTCCCTTCGACATTGAGCATTGAATCACGTTCGCCAAGGAGTATGCCGTAAGCATTGGCTTGACACTGGATAGCACGGCGGTGGACTGTTGGGATAATCCCATCCGAGCAGGCGCACATTGCATATACCTCAAAAGAGATATCAGAAGCCGACTTGACCGTTATGCAAAGGATGAGGAAATCACCGACGTGTGGATCTGGGCAGAAGCTGCGGACAACGACTGCTACAACATTTATATCGGCTATGCTTAAAAACAGAATAATTCCAAGCATAAAAATACCCACTGGATGCGGCGGTTCAGCGCTCAACTTTGCCACAACATCCGGTGGGCATTTTTTTATTTTGCCTTTGTAGCCGTTTGTTTTATTCCAAACGGCCTACGGCTCGATAAAACTATTTCTGTTCGATTGTACGGGGTGCTTCGTAAAACGGAAGGCTTGGTTTGGCATTTTCACGGTTCACCTTGGAAAGTTCCTCCAATGGAATGGCATAAAACTTTTCTTGGATATAAGTGCCGTTCATATAACGAATGATTTTTGCCGTATATTCGGCATAAGCGCCGGTCTCATCATTTTCAGCAAGGCGAATGATTTGAAAACGGTGTTTGCCGGAGGTGGTGTGAATGATCTCCCCGGCTTCGCCGTCACCGTAAGGCGTGTACGAATAGGTTAACGATTGCACTTTTCTCTCCCCGTCTTCTTTTACGAGCACCATATTGGTTTGCTTTAAGGTAACGCCGTCGCAGAATCCCAAGGCACACAGTTCCTTGGCAAACTTTTCAATTGCCGTCTTGCGTTTCTTTTCAATACTTTTTTCACCCGAAGCACCTTGCTTTAATGCAATTTCCGCATAGGTGCTTGGCTTAAAAATACCGAAACAATCGAAACAAACGCCGAGAGAAAGAGATAATATCTGTTTATCTTTCGGAGAAATATTATCGGCAGCTTTGCGAAAATACTCACGGCAGATGCTCCGCCAAACTTCTTGGAACAGCGATACGGACGGATCTTCGATAAGCTCGTCCGAGATAGCACCGTCAACTTCTTCCTCGTCATCCTCTGTCGGTATAATGCCAATGGGATACTCGGTAGCCTTGCCGATGGCAACAAGCTCGGTGATTTTTTCTTCGTTAAATCCCGTTTCATTTACGATAAGCGCAATACGCTCCCCTACAGATAATTCGGGATTGCTGTTATAAATGCTCATAACCTTGCGCAGTTCAAAATAACCATTTTGCGTTGGTACGGAACAGGCGTTTTTGGTCGTGCGGATATAATCAAGCTGTTTATGCACCGCCGCCTTGGTTGTATACTGTAAAAGCGGAATTGGATCGGATAAGTCGTATTCAAGAAAAGCAAACCACAAGGTCTCCAAGAAGATTTGTTTTATATCCTCAACGTCGTCCTCCGTCAGATTATAACGATTGACAATACTCGTGGCACGGCGCTGAAGCACAGGCTCGTAGGTTTTGATAAACGCTTCAAAATATCCTTTTTCCCTACTTTCAAGTGCCTTGATAAAATATTCATTCAGGTCTTCGAAATAAACACCGCTTTTATCGGTTTCGGTAAAGGTAGATGCGAGTTCGATTTTTTCTTTGCAGAAATATTTTATACGCAAAATCTCGTCGTTGATTTCCCAAAGCTGAAGTTTTCCCGACCGAACGGAAGATAGAATATCGTTCCATATTTCAGGTGTACGCAACCGCTTATCAGTAATACCGCAAAGCAGCTTGTTGGCGGCTTTTATATATTCTGCGTTCACACTCGCACCTCCTTTCAAAAGATAAAATTATTGTTATTTTTTACCGAGCAACTGTTTAGCCTCGGCAATAAGGTTTAGTAAAACCATATCTTGTTCGTATTGGTTTTGAGCATACTCAAAATCAATCTGCGCTTCTTCATAATGCCGCTTGGCAAGTTCCATTGCCTTGTCACATACGTCAATATCGTATTTAGCAGAGCTGGCGCCTGTGTTTGTTTTACTTTTTTCGTTACGTAGGGAGTTGTATCTCTTTTGCCAAAGATCGTAGCCAAACCCGTCTTTCTTTTTTTGCTTGGGCATATTTAATTTGTTTTTAGCGACATAAGCGCAAGGAACACCGTACTCCGGATTAACGGTACTGCAATAGAGTTGATTATGTGCCGTTTTCATAAAGAAGAATTTATGACAGATACCGCATTGCCAAGAGTAATGCCCGGCGGCGAGTCCCTCGAACATATCGGTGACATAAAAATTGAGCATACGGTCAAAATGAATTCGGCGACCGAGCATAGCCAATCCGTCTTTGTTTTCAAGGACGACAGGTGCCATCCAAACACCCGGCTCAAGTGTAAAATTGTGTGTGATCTCAGTGGCGTTCAGTTCCTCAATCCATTCCACCACCTGTTCGCTTCCAAAGAACTCTTTTGTAAAGCCGGCAAGAAGAACTTTGTCTCGGAATCCGTTCTCGGTGAGATTTACAAAATACATCATCGCAACCTTGTAAAAATTGAAGGTATCAGCGCAAAGATAGATATAAGATTTTATAAATTCTGTAAGAACAATAACATTGTCATACATAGCTGTGCCTTCAGGAACAAAATTGATATTCGGTATCGGCATAGAAGAAAAACTGCGATGCCACTCTCTGATTTTATCATCACTGAGAAGCGTATTAATATGTTCGTGTTCCTCGCTGATATTAAAATAAGAAAACGGTTTTAATTTCTTGATGTGTTTTATTATTTTTTCTATGGTCTCTCTAATGCTTATAAGCAGTTCATCGCTGTAGTTTTCTGCATCCAGTCGGTTGTACAAATCATTGAGTTTATCACCCGTCTCAAAAATAGTGAGCAGCTTGTCGGCGGGGATATTTAAAATATCGTGAGTAATGATTCCGAGCGGTAAAGTTTTTCCGCCTAAAATAAAATCATCGCCTATGAAGTCAACAGAGAACTTATAAAAATTCGCATCGCCGACCGGCTTTGTTTCTATCAATCTCATCTGTATTCCTCCACACTGTAATTCTAACATTTTATCAGTACCATAAACTGTACTCTACAATCATTATATCACAAAAATTATTCTATGTCATTATAAATTACAAAAATTTCAGAAATGAATTTTTGCGTTCACGGCATTTTATGTAATTTTTGAATTTTCAGCCATTAGATAATTAGGAGAGCGAAAGCACCGGTTCCGCCGCCGTTGTTTTTCGCTCTTACTTTTTTAAGAAAGGAGAAATTCCTATGGCTGATCAAAAAGTAAAACTTGCTGTCGTTGACGGCGAAACCTTAATGGACATGAAACTTCCGCCGACAAAGTTTTGTGTCGATACCTTGTTACCGCAAGGTATGTGTATCCTCGGCGGTGCCTCCAAGATAGGCAAATCGTGGTGGGTGCTTGATTTGTGTGTCCGCATTGCAAAGGGCGAACCGATGTGGGATTTAAAAACCACAAAAGGAACGACGTTGTATCTTTGTCTTGAAGATACCCTGCGCCGTGTTCAAAACCGACTGATGTGTATCACGGATGAAGTTCCACCCAACGCTTTCTTTGCTACCACTGCCGGAACATTAGCGGACGGACTGTGCGAACAGATTCGTGATTTTGTGAAAGAGCATACCGATACGGTTTTTGTTGCCGTCGATACTTTTCAAATCGTACGCAACAACAATATCGATACCTCTTATGCAAATGACTACGATGAAATTCGGTTGCTCAAACAGTTGGCAGACGAACTGAATATCTGTCTTCTGCTCGTGCATCACCTTCGTAAGCAGGGCGACAGTGATCCGTTCAACAAACTCACCGGAACCACAGGTATCGTAGGCGCAGTTGATACTGCTTTTGTTCTTGACAAGAGTAAGCGCAACGCTGACAGCGCTACCCTCTACTGCACCGGTCGTGACGTGGAAGACCGCCAGCTCGAACTACAATTTTCAAAAAAGGATTTCGTATGGAAAATGCTTCGGGACAGTATGGAAAACCGCGAAATGCTTTTGCCGAAGGAAATGGAATCGCTGATTGAGTTTATGAAAATAAAAAAATCATACAGCGGTACCAACACGGAGTTCTGCGAAATGTATAATGCGCATACCGAGCAGTCGATATCACCGAGAGAACTCAAGCGTCTTATGAATCTTTGGGAGTACACTCTAAAAGAATTCGGTTTGAGTTTTCGCAGCCACCGCAGTAACGGCATCCGGCTTTTGGAAGTGGATTATTCTTCCTCTGCCAGTGACGATAGTGTCGTTAGTGACGATTAAAAAGGGGTGCCCCAAAACCTTCGGCACAAGCGTTCCTTTCGTCCCTGTGAGCGATTTGTAGGCGATTTGTGGGGTGTTTGGCAAGAGAGAGGTATAACACCCCCAGCGAAGATAAAACGCAAATTTGGGGCGGTTGTAAGAAACGCGGTTTTAATTTCCCAGACTTTAGTCTGGGGCAAGCAGAGCGTCCGGCTATCCGCCGAAACGCCTAAATTACGGGCAGCAGCCCGAACCCACTATTATAAAACGGAGAGTGATAAAAATGAGAGAAAAAAGACGGCGTGATAACACGCTGACTATTCGGCTGACCAAAGCCGAAAGAGAACGCATCGAGCGAAATGCGAAACGCGCCAAGCGGAGTATTACCGATTATATCGTTTCGCTTTCACTCGAAACACCTATTAACGTTGCAGAGGATGTAAAGCCGTTGCTGATCGAGCTTAAGCGTATCGGTAACAACCTAAATCAAATCGCAGCGAAGATTAATACGGGTGTATTTCAGTCGTATGATTTTCAAGATGTGGTTGACGAGCAGAAGAAAATCTATGAACAACTGTTAGAGATTGCGAGGAAAGGTTGATGGCAACCGTCAATTTTATTCCCGAATCCAATCAAAGCATCAGCGCAATGAAAGCGGTGATTGATTATTGTTTGCAACAGAAAAAGGTTGCAGACGAGGACAGCGGTCGCAGACTTGTGAACGGTGTGAACTGTAACGGCGAAAATTCTTTCACGGAATTTATGGCGACGAAGAATGCGCATAAAAAGAAGGGCGGTATTACTTTTTATCATTACGTGCAATCTTTTTCTCCAAGGGAAAACGTTTCCGCCGAGCAGGTTCACAAAATTGGTTTAGCGTTTGCGGAAAAAGCGTGGCCCGGTCACGAAGTTTTGGTGACCACTCACACCGATGCCGAGCATCTGCATAATCACTTTGTTATCAACTCTGTGCATTATGGAAACGGAAATAAGCTCAGGCAAAACCCCGGAACGCTGACAAAATTGCGAGCGCTGAGTGACGGTATCTGTACGGAACACGGTCTCGGTGTTCTGAAACCGTACAAAAAAGACGGTGCAAATATCTCAAGCCGAGAGTACCGCGCCGCAATCAAAGGTGAGAGTTGGAAGTTCAAAATGATTTCTGACATCGATTTTGTAATGAACCGAAGCGGTAGCCGAGCTGATTTTATCAGAGAAATGAATCGGCTCGGCTATCAGGTTACGTGGACAAATGAAAGAAAATATATTACTTTCACTTGCCCGAACGGAATGAAGTGCAGGGACATACGACTGCACGATGAAAAATATTTGAAAGGAGTATTAGAGTATGAGTTCACAATCAGAAAACAGCTCACAGCAGAACACGGCAGTGGAAACGCTGAAGAAGGTAAACGCTCGGACGGTATCCGAACTGGAAAAGATTCCGTATCTGCCGCAGGTGTACGCAATTCCGATAGAGCAACGGGAGAGAGAACACAAACTGTTGGTGGACGCGGCGGAGTTTCAGCCGAAGCTGTATCGGCTGATAGAGCAGTTGGCGACGCGGAAAGAACTGACAGACCACTGCACTGCGATACAGAATGTCGAAGCGGAGTATATGGAGAGGACAGTGGAGTCGGTGGTGAATGCCAATGCGGATACGGTGGCTCTGATGCAGAATACCGTAGAACAGGCTGGGAAGAATCAAGAGCAATTTATTTCGAATTGCTCCGAAACCCTTTCCGAGAGTACCAAGGCGCTGGACGGTTTGATAGAGAAACTGCAACAGAGAATTATGAAAATAATGATAGCCACAGCAGTGTCGGCAGTCGCACTGTCGGTATTGGTCTGCGTGGTGTTCTGGAAGCTGGCAGTATAATCGACAGCACCTCGGAAGATCCGGAGGAACGCCGAAAAAGAATTGAAGCACAGGAAAACGCTTCAAATCTCGGTGCGATTATTGGTCTTGCGGTTGGCGTTATCGCCGCCGCGAGTGATTATACCGCCGAAGATACAATCACAGAAGAAAACGAAACACCTACGATAAAAATGTAGGAGAAAGGAGTGCCTATGACTAAAAAAGAGCGCGAGAAAGAATTGCACTGTTATCCTGCGGCTCTGACTGCCGCTGAAGTTGCGGAGATACTGAGAGTCAGTATCAAAACCGTATACAAACTCATCAAAGATAAAACTATCCCGGCTGTTAAGGTCGGGAGAGAAAATCGCATTGCCAAATCACAGTTGATTGATTATCTGCAGCGAAAGGATTTTTCAAGTTCGAACCCCAAGGTCTATTTTCTTGAGAAAACTTCCGATAATGTCTGGACTTGTCAAACGAGTTGTGATATTGTTCGTGTTGGCAAAAATCAAAAAGGAGTGAAAACAAATGGATGCCACAACCACACTTGCAGCCAGCGTACAGGCTAAGAAAAGTCGTCTCTATGCCGTAATACAAGTTAAGGAAAACGGTAAGACGAAACCCGTATGGCGCACCCTCGGTCTTCCCGAAGGCACAAACAAATCAAAGGTGAACAAAGCCTTCCGAGAGGTTGTAAAAACCTTTGAAATCGATTACGCCGAGCAAATCGCTCGAAACGCAAGACCTGCATCGGATATTCCAATCTTCGATTATATGTGTGCTCACTATAAAAAAGTTGAAAAGAATATCCAAAAGAGTACCGCCGAAAGCTACCACGGAATGATCTATGGTAAAATTCGGCGGTATTTTACTGCCCACAGCAATCTGACGGTCGGCAACATTACCTCAAAGGACATCGAGGATTTTTATGAGTGGATGTTCGAATCGGGTGTTGTTGCCAACACCGTCATACACTATCACACCGTCCTGCACAGCGCCTTTAAAAGAGCATTCAAGGATGAACTGATAGATGCCAACCCCTTCGACAGAATTGACCGACCGAAGAAAAATAAATTCACCGGCGAGAATTATTCGGAAGATGAACTGATAACGATGCTCGGTCTCGTCCGCGGTGATGTTATCTATCCTGCGGTAATGTTAGCGGGTGGCTTGGGATTGCGCCGAAGTGAAGCCTTGGGTGCTCGGTGGTCAAGAATCGATTGGGAAAAGAAAACCATCCTGCTCGATACCAAAGTCATCGAGTACAAAGAGGACGGCAAGGTCATTGTAGAACCCATAGAGGAAATGAAAAATAAATCAAGCCGTCGAACCCTTCCTCTGCCGGACCCGGTATATGAAATGCTGTGCGAGTAACGTGAGAAACAAGACCTGTACCGCAGAATGTTCAAAGGCAGTTACAACCGCAAATTTGATGATTATATCTGTGTCGACCAACTCGGTGAACTGCTAAGACCGAACAGAGTAACGCAAAGATTTGCCGACCTTATTGAACGATACAATCTGCGAAAGATACGCTTCCACGACCTGCGACACACCTTCGCAAGTATCCTCATCAATCAGGATGTCCCTCTGCTGAACGTATCGACCTTCCTTGGTCACTCCGACCTTGCGACAACGGCAAATATTTATGCCCACCATGATAAGTCCAAAAAGCAAGAAAGCGCTGACGTTATCAGCAATATCTTTAATAAAGCAAAGGAATGATGCACCTCCAAAAGAGGTGCATTTTTGCTAACCGAAAGGATGATTTTATATATGGCTGAAAAGAAATATATGAGCGGATGCCAACTCCGTCAATACTTGCACATCTCCACGCGGAAGATGAAATATCTGATGGATCATAATTATATCCCTCACGAAAACACAGGACACACCACCCATAAGTACCGAGTGCTGATAGAGGATGCGGAAATGTTCAAACTCCGTATGGATACCGAGGTCGGCTTCCTATCCGAGTTGAACGGTCTGTTCTCCAACCGAACCGAATGGCATCCGCGTCCGATGTTCGAAGCTACCGAAGAAAACTGTGAAGCCTTCAAACTGTGGTTGGAGGTGCTGTGGGCAGAGCTACCCGAAGCTCTGCCCACGCAAACGGCGGCGGAACTTGTCGGGCATAATCCGCAACGCATACACGAACTGATAAAAGAAGAAGCACTGCACGGTGTAAAAATCGGCAGTACCCAATACTGTGTGAAGGAAGAATTTATATGCTATATGGCATCACCGCAAAAACTATCCAACCCACGCACCGACAGATATAAAGAACTCATCCGAGAATTTAAATACATACAACGCAGAGAGTGCGAAAATGAACAGCGCCGATGCAAAAGAAGAATGAAAAGAGGTGAAAACTTTGATTAAGAAAAAGGTTCTGACTCAAGAACAGATAGCCGAAAAACTTGACTATCTCCGCAAGCAACGTGACGGTATTGTCATAGGTGAATACAGAAACTATTTATATAAGCTGTATATGTACCTCAAAAAGCGTTGTGCCGAAACCGAGGACGGCAGTTGCAATCCATACCCGTGGCAAATGCTCGTCGCCCTTGGCAGAGATGACCTTCACAAATCCTACCTTGGATACACCTACTGTGACGATCTTGAAGCACTTGGATATATCAAGATGCAAGGATACGGCAAGGATAAAAAGATCTTTATCATAAAAAATATTGATTTTTAATCCTCTGGCGTAACAGAATGCCCCGCCGAAAAATCGGCGGGGCAGCTATTTTTTATTCCAAAACTTTAATGGTGTTATTGCTTGGATAAATGGTCATTCCAACATTCTTATAGAAAACATATTCGTCATATTCTTCTTTTTGAGATCTTGAAAAATCAAACGAAAAATTACCAAATGTTATTTCTACGGCATAATATGTCTGATGATCAGAAATTGATGTTGTTAATGTTTGAAATATTGCACTGAAACGGGAAGGAGAATAGGTTTGAGTAGTTAAGGCGTAACCAATATCAGTTTTCACCCAAGGTGATTGACCTTTCGTCAACAACTCATTTTCTGGTTTTTTAACCGATAATTCATCTATGTACAAATCCTGCACATCTCGTGTAACTACACCTGTCTTTAGTAATTGTGCAATTTTCTTTTTTGATGAGGAATCGAAATCAATCGTAATTTCATTGACTGTTTCCTTTGTTGCCAACGCGCTGATGGAACCCCTCAAAGCGTGCATGTCATTAAATCTTAATTGTGATACTTCCATATTAAACGCCTTTAATACTCAATCCATTGTTCTAATAGATAATCTACTAAAAACGTTAGTTTACTTGTGTCATAACTACCGTCAGTTAAATTTGCTTTTTTTAATTCTCTAACATAGGAATCTTTATTAACTAAAGCACCTTGATATTTGCCAGACTGCTCAACATAATTAGTCCACCTTACTCGTGGGATTGTTTTAGAAAAATCCAAAAAGCATTCTATTGCAACTGCGGTTCCATTAATATTTCCTTGTTCTGTCCCGAGCGGACCAATAGTTTCAACGGATATAAAATCCTCATGGTCGGGTAATTTGGCTATAAGCATATTATCCAATTGTGGCATATTTTTCAATTTATTATATTTTTCAAGACCAGCAACGTCATTATCAAAAACGACAATCACTTTATTGTTAATACCAATTTTCATCAATCCGCAACAGAAATTATATAAGCTACCTGTTCCAGTGAACGGATAGTTATCGTGCATATCAATAAATTGAAAAAAATCAGAAATATCAGGATACAATGACTCAATAGTTTTTTGTAATATCAATGTGTCCGAAGAACCCTCAGTAACAATCATTATTTTTTCTGTGCGAGATAATGGCTTCGAAATTTCTTCCTTGGATACCCATCCCCCTTCAATTACATCTGCGTAACTCCAGTATACATCAAGACTTTCACAAGAAGGGTTTTCTGCTAAAAGTCTTAAAATGATATATGGATCAAAGTTTTCAAAAAATATTTCTAACGCATGTCTAACTTCTCGTTTATCAGCAGAGCAAGACTGCAGTAATCTATTATAGATTTCTTTTTCCGGCAAAATACATCTTTGAACAAACTCACCCAAATCATATCCGTTTTCATCGTAATTGACCGCAAAACCTGGTGTGTCAATTTGGCTGATGTCGAGTTCTCGCAACATTTTAGAAAATGCATTAAATGATAAGTCTAAATTGTACCCGTATTCTGAGCATTCATATAAAGCATTGTTATAAAGTTTTTCAACTTTTTTTAAAGAGTATCCCAATAAATCTAATCTCCGCTTAATCAAAGATAGTTTTCTGGAAAAGCCCTCATGGTATTCGGTTATTATTTCGTCTTCTTCCAAGCCTGCATAATAATATGGTATATCTTTTATATCATTATCTGTGAACAAAGCAGAGTGATCTCTAAACATATTATTTTTGCCCCAATCAATTTCCATCTTGCCAACACCCAGCGAGATCATTGAACCCATAAAATCACTCCTTCCGTAAAGTTATCAATTTAATTATACAAAAAATAAATGTAAAACGCAACCTATAAAGAAACGCCTTGGAATTATTCAGTTCCAAGGCGTTTTGGCGGAGACGGCGAGATTCGAACTCGCGGGGGATTGCTCCCTAACTGATTTCGAGTCAGCCCCGTTATGACCACTTCGATACGTCTCCGTATATGTTAAACTCCCGAAGGAGTATTAACGCAAATATTCAGTTGTATTAGAATTCCCGTTAGAACTCTGTGTGATGCGGGGATAGGCAGATGCCCGAAAACCGCACGGTTAAAGGCTTTTCGGAAGATTGACTTCCGTTTGGCGAAGAAGATTTCGAGTGCTGCACCTTCGACCACTCGGACAACTCTCCATATATCAATCCGAAAATCGTTCCCAAAATCTTTTGGAAAGAACTGACGGAAAGAACAACAAAATATTCGGTTTTTCGAACTGCGGAACCCCGCATAAATACTGGATTTCTTGCAGACAAAACTTACACTGCTTCAAAAAATTTCGAGTCAGCCCCGTTATGCCGCTTTGATGGATGCATCACCGTATATGTTAACTCACTTTTGTGGATTTAACGCGTAATAATTAACTTTTCTGTATGTACATTGCCAGCTCTAAATCTTCCGGATTTTTTAAAGCTGTTTAGAAACTGATAATATCCCCCAAAATGAAAAAGAATTATCAAGCCGTCGGCTACATTCTTACAAGTGCTCTTAGAAAAGGGGCTCTGTTATTTACGGACTTTGTATATCTTACATAGAACAGCAATTTATAACCGCTGTATAAACTTTATGTATATGTTTTCATTAGAATAACGAACCTATAATTTTTTTTATTATATCATATCACGCGTAATATTGCAAGTCTTTTCAAAAAAATGGAACAAGAAAAAATAAAATTTCCGAACTTGCTTCGCCTGAATATTCCTATGGCATAAATAAAAACCGCTAAAGTAATTAGCCACGTGCTAATAAGGCAGTATTTTGAGAATATGGTGTAACCTCAGTAAAATGAAGTTACACCTTTTCTTTAAATATTTGCAGGCATTGGATTGCTTGTTTTTCTGTTGATAGAATAAAAATAGGCAGTAGGAGTTAATATTTTTTCTCTTTCGAGTTGCTTGGCAAACTGCATAGGACCTTTACCCGCAAGACAAAGATTAAAAATCTTTTTAACGATTTCAGCCACAGGCTCGTCAATATACCAGTGTTCTTTATCACCCTCAATCTTCTTATAGCCATACGGAACTGTTGCAGATACTCTCTTACCATTTGATGCTTTCATCTGATTAACCGCACGGATTTTCTTGGAGGTTTGAGGGCATACCATTCATGAAAGATAAAAGATATTGGAAAAGTGCATCATCTCGGTACTGCTGTCTTTCGCTGTATCTACATTTTCCTGTATAGCAATAAAGCGGACACCTAAAGTCGGATATTTAATTTCAAGATATTCGCCTACCTGCAAATAGTTTCTGCCAAAGCGAGATAAGTCTTTAACGATAACCGCTTCCACTTGACCATTCTCAATCATCGCTTGCATTCGTTGAAAGTCAGGTCGCTCAAAAGATGAAGTTAGATAGCGTTACTTTTAAAAACCGCATAACACACAAAAATTAAAAAATATTGTTTCGACGGTAGCAAGCGGATTTGTACGAAAACTAAATAATCACTCAAGCGGCGTTTCCGAGTTTCAGCAGAAATACGGGAACGCCGTTTTTCGCTCTTGAATTATGCTATATAAAGCGTCGTATGGGCGTTATAGACGCTCTGTAAAGCGCGTTTGATACTCGATTGAGGATTTGCCTATTTCCCCCGTAAAATCAGAGTTCTACTGCGTAACATTTCCAAGCCGCTTTTTCTTTAATCACCTATATTGGATTTTCCAACGTAGGAAAATCCAACGGAAATAATTATAGATATAATAAATAAAGATTTAACTATTACGGGTATAATATCTTTTCCATTCCTTTCCGTTCCATATAAAATGAGCTTGTCGAAAGAAACGGAGCAAGCATATGCTTGCTACATTTCTTTTGTCCCTATTCTATACACCACCGAAAACGGATTTTTGCCAAGCCAAAATAACGAAAACGTGGAAAACTTCAAAAGCCTACCACGTTTTTCATTGTTACTTATTCGATTGTATTTTCACTTTGTATTGTTCGCCCCATTCCCACATAGCGTCAAGTATAGGTTTTAGGCTATATCCCGTTTCCGTCAATGTATATTCAACTCTTGGGGGAACCTCGGCATAAACTTTACGATCTACAAGTCCTTTATCTTCCATATCTCGCAGTTGAGCTGTTAAAACTTTTTGCGTAACGTGTCCGATTGATTTTTTGAGTTCTCCAAATCTCTTTGTTCCTCCCATTAAATCTCTTAAAATCAAAACTTTCCATTTATCACCGATCAACATTAAAGTGATTTCAACGGGGCAAGCTGGCAATTCCATTAGTAAATCCTCCATTGGTTTCTTTTTTATAACTACGGCATAATAAAGTGCTTACTTTACAAAAAAGCTGTTTTATATTATTATATACTTGCAGGCGCAAAATGTCAAGCCCTGAATTTTTATGGAGGTGTTCACTATGAACAGAGTAATTGAATTTCTGCAAGCAAATCCCGTTCAGTATCTTGCTACGGTGGGACGCGACGGAAAGGCAAAGTGCCGCCCGTTTATGTTCTGCTTTGAAAAGGACGGCAAGCTGTGGTTTTGCACCAACAATCAGAAAGACGTTTACAAGGATATGCAGAAAAATCCCGAAGTTGAAATCTCGGTATCTTCTCCCACATACACTTGGATTCGTCTTAACGGCAAGGTTGTATTTGAGAACAATATGGCTGTAAAAGAGGGCTGTATGAACAATCCTATTGTCAAATGTCAGTATCAGACCGCAGACAATCCCATTTTTGAGGTGTTCTATCTCGAAAATCCTCATGGAATTATCGCAGACTTTTCGGGCAATCCACCTTACGAGTTCTAATCTCTTTAAGCACAGCCGCGCCCCAAAAGTCGACGACTGTGCTTTTATGATTTTATTGCTTTATTGGTGGTTAGTATGACGCAAGACGAAAGACGAATAACGCTAATCAAATATATACTTGACGAACAACCGCGATACCGAAAAATATATGTTCCCAATAACGAATCCGAACAAAAAAAGTTGCTTCGCTCTCTTATGAATATTTGTCAACCCCAATATATCAGCGCAGATTTTCTCAAAATCCAAGATGAATATTTGCAAACCGTCTCGGCAGAAAAAGGTATTACCGATATTGCAGACTTGAAAGAAATAGAACGCAATATCTATCTTTGGAAAAGCGATATTACAACTCTCAAATGTACTGCAATAGTCAATGCCGTCAACAGCGGAATGATGGGGTGTTATTGTCCTTGTCACGGGTGCATTGATAACGCTATTCATACATTTGCAGGTGTTCAACTTCGTTTAGAATGTGCAGAGGTTATGAATAAGCAAGGGTACAACGAGCCTACGGGAAAAGCAAAAATAACAAAAGCAGATAATCTTTCGTGTAAATACATTCTTCATACCGTCGGTCCGATTATTCACGGTACCGTTACGAAAAAAGATGAACGGCTGCTTGCGTCTTGTTATCTATCTTGTCTTGAACTTGCAGAACAAAACAGGATTGATAGTATTGCTTTTTGTTGCATTTCTACGGGTGAATTTCATTTTCCAAATGAGCGAGCCGCAGAAATCGCAATACAAACCGTGAGATAATATAAAGAAAAGACGAAAAGGGAAATAAATGTGTTATTTAATGTTTTCAAGGATATGGACTACGAAATCTACAAAAGATTACTCCGCGCAGATTGAAAGATTAAAAAAATAGATACCGCCGACACGATCTTAATTGGGGCGGTGTCAGGTCTTCAACTTCATCGGAACTTACTTATAGCGGCAAGCGATTTTGCAGGATTTCAATGATTTTCACGAAAAATACGGTATCAATGATATATATTCGGGCGACTTTTATCCGTATAACACACTTGAAGAATATTGGGCGTGGTGGAGCAGGCACATATATTATAATCGCTATGATATAACACCAGGAAAGCCATATTTAGATTTGTTGTCTTTGGTCAAAGATAAGAATTATTTTGTGCTGACTACTAACGTAGATCATCAATTTCAGCTTGCGGGCTTTGATAAGAAGCGGCTGTTTTATACACAAGGAGATTACGGCTTGTGGCAATGTAGCAAGCCGTGTCATCAGCAGACATACGACAATCAAGAAACAGTCCAAAAAATGATCGTATCACAAAATGATATGAAAATTCCCACAGAGTTCATTCCGTACTATCCTAAATGCGGACGACCTATGACAATGAATTTGCGTTGTGATGATACGTTTGTTCAAGACGAGGGGTGGTATATAGCCGCACATCAGTATGAAGATTTTATACGCAGACACAAGGATTTGCATATACTCTTTTTTGAATTGGGCGTAGGCGCAAACACCCCTGTTATTAAAAAATATCCATTTTAGAAAATAACATTGCAAAATCCGAAAGCAGTATATACGTGTGTAAATTTGAATGAAGCAATCTGTCCGAAAGACATTTATAGTCAATCTATCTGTATAGAAAATGATATTAGAGAGTTTTTAGGTGATCTTTCCGAAGTCGGAGAATAAACAAATGAATACAACGGAATGGGTAATATGCCCCGCATGCAAGAACAAAACACGATTAAAAATTCGTGAAGATACAGAACTTAAAAACTTTCCCTTGTATTGTCCTAAATGCAAACAAGAAACACTAGTCAATATAAAAGAACTGAAAATGCCAGTTATTAAAGATTCAGACGTAAAGACACAGAGCCGACAAACTTGTGAATAATCACGGTTTGTCGGCTCTGTTTTTATATAGATAAGCCGCCGTTTGCGACGACTTATTAACCGAGCACGGCGGTATCTAATGGAGGTACGCCGTGTTATTTTTATACTTTGTTCACCCGCCTAATGTTCTACGGTCAAAAAAGCTATCACCCGCCGTCGGGATATTACGGCTATGAGTAGAACTGTGTGTTCTTATATCTGAATTATATATTTCTCCTTGCGCTCGTTCGCGTCTTACAAACGGGCGCATTTGCGTTTTTATATAGATTTTTCAAGAAATTTTCACGCCGTATTTGGCATTTTCAAATGTTCGGTGGTGAGGGTTTACGAAAGGGGAAATTACCCACTTTCGCGGTTGCGAAAGGAGGTGAAAACCTATGAGTGAGCCTGAGCGTACCGAGTGGCAAATCCGTTGTGCCTTTAACGGCTTCTGTAAGCGCGTTTTGAAGTACGAGGCGATCAATCACTACCGCGATACAAAACGCAGACCGAAACACGAGGTCAGCTTTTCCGACCTTGCGCCGCACGAGGAAAAACAGCCATGCACCGTTGACCGCTATTTTGAGGACGAGGAGGACGGCTATTGCATTAAGGGATTAAAAATCACGTCTAAAATGCTTGCCGAAGCTCTCCGCACTCTGCCGAAAGAAAAAAGGCAGGTTGTGTTGATGTATTACTTCCTTGACAAGAACGACGTAGAGATTGCGGAGGAACTGAACATTCCGCGCAGTACGGTGCAATACCGACGGACAAGCTCTTTTGCGCAGTTAAAGAAATACTTGGAGGAAAACGCGAATGAATGGGACGAATACTAACGATGAACGCGGCTTATTGCCGTATCCCGTTTATCATAGCCGCAACGAAAGGCGACGCCGACGCGATGAAAATCGTTATGCGACATTACGCAAGCTACATAAATTATCTATCGGTGCAGAAGCTCCGCGACGAAAACGGAAACGTCTATTGGGGCGTCAATGAAGATCTCCGCGACCGTCTGCAATCGAAGCTGATGCGCGCCGTTCTTTCGTTCAAGATTTAAGTCAACGCGCTGTGTTCCCCTTTCCACTGCGCAATCACCCGCAGTATGAAAGGAGTGGTTCATTGGACGATAAGCAAAAGACCGTTACCAAAACAGAATACAAGATAGGAAAAACAAAATATATCGTGTCCCACGAAGTTCCAAAAGCTCTTTGCCCAAATTCTTTTTCGCTTTCTGAATTGCTTTGCTTTCAGCTATATCTTTTTTCAAATTGGCACACCTCCTCTCATTTTTTGTTATGTGTTAAGTAACGCTTTATAACATGACTTCCTTGATTTGTCGATAGAAAACCATTATTTTATCAAAATAAAAACAGCTACTGATTTTAAACCAGTAACTGTTTCATTTCGCATTCATTCTCGCCTTGCAATGCCGATTAATGTGTTATTTAGAAATACTTCCTTATAAACACTCATCATTATTCCCGCTAACTTTTGATATACTAAAAATTGTAATGATCGGATTCGGCCGCCGATTTTCGCTCTTATGCGTCAATCCAGCGGCCAGCCGGTAATTTAAAATATGAAGAACAGATAATTCTATGGGATTCAAACTATAAAAGCATCCCGAAAAGCCGTGCGATATTTGCAACCAGAAAGCAACTGAGCAGACCTGTAATTGTAGGCAGAAAAATTGCCCATGCGGTCCATTTTATACTACGTGTTTCCTTATATATAGTCGCGCACGTTGTCCCGCATGGAAAATGCATCAGAGAAAACAGCATCGTGCATAGAGCCGTTACCCACGTCCAGCCGTTTTCCGTCAAAAGCAGGAACAGCGATCCGGTATCGGTCATTGATATCATTGTACCCTCTGAGAGATATGCCATTATAATAATGGGAAATACAATTTCATTCGCCGGAAATCCCAAAAGAAAAGCAAGCAGGATTACACCGTCAAGGCCAAATAGTCTGGCAAACGGATCAAGGCCCGAGGAAACAAACTGCAGCAGACTGGTTTCCCCAACAGATATATTGGCAAAAATCCAGATAATAAAACCGGCCGGGGCCGCGACGGCGACCGCTCGCCCGAGGACAAAAATAGTGCGGTCAAGAATACTTCTGACAATTACGCTGCCGATTTTCGGTTTTCTCAGCGGCGGCAATTCCAGCGTGAACGACGAGGGAACCCCGCGCAGCACTGTTTTTGTCAGGAATTTGCTTGAAAGAAACGTCATAAATATGCCAAGTCCTATGACGCCGAACAACAGCAGCGCTGAAATAATACTTTGTGCGGCCCCTGAAAATCCAGCTGCAAAAAACATGGTGATAATTGCTATAATTGTCGGAAAACGGCCGTTGCACGGCACAAAATTATTGGTCAGGATCCCAATCAGTCTTTCGCGTTCCGAATTGATAATCCGGCATCCCATAACGCCGCACGCATTGCAGCCGAACCCCATACACATAGTCAATGCGTTTTTACCGCTTGCACCGCATTTTTGAAATGCATGATCCAGATTAAATGCCACGCGAGGCAAATATCCGAGATCCTCAAGCAGAGTAAACAACGGAAAAAATACCGCCATTGGCGGAAGCATCACGGAGACAACCCAGCCTACTGTCCGGAAAACGCCGTGAGCCAGCAGATCTGTCAGCCACAACGGTGCTCCGATACCATCCATTAAACCCGCGAGCCATTCTTCTATTACCGACATCAGTTCGGACAACAGTGACGACGGATAATTCGCCCCGCTGATTGTGATCCATAAAATCACAGCCAGCAGGATAAGCATCAGCGGTATTCCGACAAGCCTTGAAGTAAGCATTCGATCGATAAACAGCGACCGGTTGCTTTTAGACGAAGTTTTCACTGTGGCAGCAGTAATTTTTTCTGCTTCACGTATAATCGTCTCAACAATTGCTTCCTGTAATGTACTTGACTCTCTGTATTGTCCGAGCTCTTCCCGTGCCGCAGCTACCGCCTTCTCATCCGGCCACCATTCCCCCTCCCCGCACCGGTTTTTATAGGAAGATGTAAAGGATTCGTTTTCCTCAAGTACCCTAAGGGCAAACCAGCGCCCCGGCAGCAACGTATCATTTTTCATATCTTCCTGTAATTTGCAGGCGGCTTTTTCGATCGCTGACGGATAAGGCATGTGATATAATACTTCATTCTCAGTCTCCGGACACGAAGCCACACGGTAAATTGCATCTGTCAGCATCGTCAATCCGCGTCCGCTGTTTGCTTCCGTAGCTACTACCGGTACCCCCAGACAATCCGACAGGCCGTTGATATCGATTTCAATTTTCTTTTTTCTCGCTTCATCCATCAAGTTCATGCATACTACAACTCGGCCGGTGATTTCCCGTGTCTGCAGCACTAGATTCAAGCCGTGCTCTGTATTCGTCGCATCCACAACCACTACAGTGACATCCGGCTTCTGTCCCGTTTCCCCGCAGCCGAAACAGATAAAGTCCCGTGCGACAACCTCCTCCGGCGAATGTGCCATCAGCGAATAAGTACCAGGAAGATCCGCCACAACAACACGTTTGCCGCGATGGCGATATTCTCCGTAAGCATTTTCTACAGTCTTCCCTGTCCAGTTTCCCGTATGTTGATGCATGCCCGTCAGCAAATTGAACAGCGTACTTTTTCCTACATTCGGATTTCCAGCAAACGCGACAAGTATTTCGCCGCATTCCCTGTCTGCGTATATTCCACTCTCTTTTTTTGAAGCATTCCTTGAGGTTTCTGCAGTCAATCCCATTTTTCCTGCTCCCCTGCTATGCTTCCACAAAGGCGTATCGGTTTCGTGGTACGTATATTTTCGTCGTCATAGACGATAACACAGGCAGCGTCGGAACGCCGCAGTGCAATAACGCTCCCTCTCACGAGATAAGCAGACGGCTCACCGCTCGGTGCAGTATATACATTTGTAATCTCTGTTCCCTGTACAAATCCCATATCCATTAACCGGCGGCGCATGTCCGATTCGGCTGCTATCTGCTGAATTCTGCCGCTTTTTCCTCTTTGCAGGCGATCGAGCGGATGTATTTCTCTTTCAGTACACTGATTCATTACCAAATTTCCTTTCCGTTGTTCTAATATTTTATATTCATCCGGCAAAGCCCTTCAGCGATGCCGACTTTCACGCGGATAGTTTTGTTGCCCGCGGTTAAATTTCTTTCTCATGTGTAATATATGTCCGCCTAATTGAATACGTTACTATGGGTGCTTGGCATTCCATTACAATGATAATCATTTTACAGCGCTTTCACCCTGCCACAAAAACATCAGCGGGCAAAAATAAAAAAAATATCCATTTCACAAAAAATAATGGTTTATCGGCCGCTCACCGGCCGGGAAAGGCGGCGGCACATGGCGGAACCGCATGATTTTTTTACAGTCAGGGGCTATCAGCGGCTAAAAAAAGAGGAAGCCTTGAGTGCTTCCTCCGAGGATTATCTGGAAATGATATACCGAATGGCAAAGAGCGACGGATATGCAAGAATTTCTGCGCTTGCACGCAATTTGAATGTTTCTGCCTCCTCCGCTTCCAAAATGACAGCGGCACTTGCAGAAGCGGAGTATATTGATTATGAAAAGCACGGTATAATTCAAATGACAGAAAAAGGCACCCGCTTCGGAGAATACCTCCTGTGGCGTCATGAAACCCTTTCAAAATTTTTCGAGCTGCTCTGCGGCAGCAACGCATCTTTTTTTTCTGAAGTAGAACAGATGGAACATGTCTTTTCCGCAGATACGGTTCGCCGGTTGTCATTTTTATATGATCTGCTACTTCCGACCGAAATCCCTATGAAAATTGAAAAAATGATGTCACAAACAGACAAAAGGCCGTAAGCGGGCGCAAAACCGCTTCGGCCTTTTCAGTAGAAACAGATTTTCTGCTAAGCTCCGAGTACCTTGTCTCTCAAATCAGGCAGCTTCTGTTTAACCGGCAGATGTGAATATTTTTACATTTAATAAAATATGCGCCAAATTCCCGAACTTTTTTCCTGTTTTTGCGTATTCTGACAGTAACAGATTATGCGAACAGGAGGAATTACCATGCCGGATGTTCCCTCAAAAATACGCGTTCATAAAAGGAAACGGCCCCGCCGCGTCCTTTTTCTCTGCGGCTTGCTGATCATCCTGATCCTTGCCGGAATTTTCTGGGGAGAACGGGTACGGCCCCTTGTCCTTCAGTTTGCGGAAGCAAGGTGCAAGGTTCTGCTGACAGATATGATAAATCAGGCCATTGCGGATCATATGGCAGATGAGGGGCTTTCAGGGTTTGATGTAATGCAGTTTGAAAAGGACGAAGCCGGCGCTGTCGTAGCAATGCAGGTTGATACCGTCAGCGTCAACAGAATCAAAAGCATCATTTCACTTGCCGTTTCCGGCGCACTCACCGACGCCGGTTCAGACGAGCTGACCTTTTCTATCCCGCTCGGCAATCTATCCGGCATGGAATGGCTTTCCGGCCACGGTCCGCTTGTTCGCTGCAATGTTATTTACGAGGGCGGTCTAACCACCGATCTGGTAAATAGTTTCTCCTCAGCCGGCATCAATCAAACGCACTACCAAACGCTGGTCAGCGTCTCTGTCTCGCTGTCTGTCGCCTTTCCTCTGGCCGGCGGAGATATATCAGTAACCTCAGCGGTTCCGATAGCGGAAACCGTTTTGATGGGAGATGTGCCCGACGCATACACCTACATTGGCCGCGTAACGGCCAATGACCGCGATTACCTTGCGGATTACGGTGCAAACGCCCCTTCCTGAATCCAATTATCTGATTTTTCGTCCCTCAAGGTAGAAGCGTTTGTCATCTGCTTCGCCCATGGAAAAGGTTTTCCGTGGAAGCGCTCCGTCCTTGATAACTGTCCGAAACAAATCGTCCTTTTCCATACCGCGGAACAGAAACCCCACGGTATCTTTTTTCCGCGACAGCTCCCTTGTGGCCGTGGTCCCATGAATGTAGTCTACCGATGAAGCGCTGTGCGTTTGCAGATAAGCGTCCAAAAAGGTCTGAAGCGTTCCCACAGGAAGCTGTGCGGACGGATTCCGAACAATTACGGTTTCCTCCCTGCCTCCGGATAAACAGACAAATGCATGCTCCTCCTCTGCGTCCGTATTCGTTACACCGGGCATTCTGACGGTATCCGGATAATACCGGCAAAGGGACTGAATCACCTCCTCGGAATCCACCCCGAACATTACACGGTAAATCGGTTCAAAGCAAAGCGAAGCGTCGTGCAGATTCATCACCTCCACCAGCGCATACCGCGCCGGATGGCGCATTGCCTCAGCTTCCGGAAGCGTCTGCCGTATCTGTTCAAACGCGGTTTTTGCGGTTGCCAGCGAATGATTTCCGTCTCCCACGGCGAATACGAGCGGATTTTTCTCCCCGTATTTCTCATAATACACATCCGGATCCGCCAATGCGGAAATAGCACAGATAACACGTTGCTTCTGAGCCTCCGTCAAACGGAATCCGCGGAGATGGCCGCCATTCATCATCAATTCAAAGTTATACAGCGGAAGCATTTCAGACGTTTGCGCCGCAAGCGGTTCTACTACCGTTTCAGCCTTATCGTCCATCAGCAGTATCACATGCGGAAGCTCCAGCGCCGCACCTTCGCGTATTTTCACACGCGGAGGAATACGGCTGAGGACCGTTCCCTCGGTCGCGCGGATGGGCGATTCCGCGCCGCGGCGGAAATCATAATCCATGAGATCAACAACGCCGATAATGCTGTGCCGCACCGCGCCCGACGATAGGCGGCGTTCCGTATACAGCAAAGCGTCCCTCTCTTCCCTCAGCACATCTTTGAGATACCGGTTCATACAGGTACGTATGGCGGCTATCCGCTCTTCAACTCCGTCTTTTTCCAGATAAATCTCAGGAAGTATCATATTCAGTGCAGAGGGAGCGGTTCCCACAATTTGGCTTACACTTTCCCAATATACGGGATCAGAGGTATATTGATCACACGCAATAACGCTCCATTTCTGCCAGTCGCACCCTTTCGGCAACAAAATATCGGCACTGTACAAATACTGACGCTCCATATTTTTTCAGCGGACGCAGAAAAGCGCACGCTCTCCTTTCATATGCGAATCACAGCGAAAAATGAATCCGCCGTCATTTTTTATTTGAAATCATTTTTAAAATAACTGTATTTTTTAAGTATCTGCTTCCAAGTGTTCCGTCTGGCAGCTCATATTCCAACTGCTTTTCTGTTCAGCTAAAATTTGACAGAAAAGAAAGCCCTCTGTCTGAATGGCAAGATACTTTCCTTTCACCTTTATTTCTCCTCAAAGACAAAAGACCGTCCCGCTTTTCCCAACGGGACGGCCTCATTTTCAGCGGTTTGTATCACGCATTTTTTAACTAAGCTTACCAAAATAACAGAGCGCCTGTCATGCAGACAAAAAGCGTAAAGTTAAATTTTTTCCTTGACCTTTGCACTCTTTCCGACTCTGTCACGTACATAATACAGCTTCGCGCGTCTGACTTTACCTCTGCGGATAACCTCTACCTTTTCCACATTTGGAGAATGCAGAGGGAACGTTTTTTCCACACCTACGCCATACGCCACGCGCCGCACAGTAAAGGTCTCGGAAATGCCCCCGCTTTTTCTTGCAATAACGGTTCCTTCAAACAGCTGAACCCTTTCTCTTGTGCCTTCCTTTATCTTATTGTGTACGCGAACCGTATCACCAATCCGAAACTGCGGCACCTCAGTCTTTAATTGCTCACTTGTAAAAGCCTCGATAATTTTATCCATCTCTTAGGCTCCTCCTTTTCGTCACCGGACATTCATGCAGAGCATCGCAGCGGACTGTCCTGATTTTCATTTGTTCTGCACCATTGCCTGTCTAACCAGAACATGATATCTTATATAGTATATCATACCATTTATTAATTGACAAGCTTTTGAATCTTTTTAATTGTTAATTTTATGTAAATCAACACAGGAGTCCCTTCAGCCACCTCTCGCGCAATATCATAGCCAAGCCGATTTGCGCCTGACTTTCTTCCCCCCCGATGCTTACAATTTCCGGTATAATTTCGCCGTTTTCCGGCTTCATCAGCTGCGGAAGCTGCTGACGCAAATACATTTCCGGCGCGCCGACCGTAGTAGGCATATAATTTTCTATAACCATGACATCCGGTTGCATTAAATGCAGAAGTGCCGCTACTGCCTGCGCAATCGTCTGCCCCGTATTTTCCGTCCACCCCTGCTGTCTGATGGATTTCTCCAAACGCTCATTCATCATCAGCCAGCCGATATTCCCTGTCCATCCCCCGGTTTTACCGCGCAACAGGGTTCCCCGATACAAAAGGATGCTGCGTATCCCCCAGCCTGTATGTAAATATACAACCATCTTTTCTCGATTGCCATCGATCTTTTCCGTAAGCGAATGCGCCGCCGCCATCATATCCTCAATAATTATATCCGGCTTAATTTTCAACACATCTTCAATGCAGTGGTTTATGCCGATGGTCTCAATTTCCGGCCATTGGGTATAATTCACCCTATCATTTTCTTTGTCATAACTCCCCGGAACCAGTACACCGACGCCTATACAGTGCTGCATGTCCAATTGCCGAAGCATATATATTTTCACATTTTTTAAGAAAATATATATATTTTCTTCAAAAAAGAAACTGGCATTATAATGATACGCTACAATATCTCTTACGCTAAGGGATGCGCCGAGCACAGTCATGGTAAAATCACGGCAAGTGAGATCGATAAGCATGATATATTTTGAGGGATGCATACAAACCAGCCCTGCTTTTCTTCCGGCTATATGCTTGGTCTCCTTTGTCTGCGCAATGACATGCTGATCCAAAAGCATGTCAACCGCTTTGCCAACAGTCATTAAACTTAAATTTGTCTGCTCTGCGATTTCCGCACGGCTGATTTTTTCCTTTTTCACGATAGAGTTTAGTATGGAAACAAAACTATCTTTTTTGATGCCGCTGAGACTGACTCGTTCCATTTCCACACTCCCATTTCTCTGCGATATGCCCTCTATAAGTGACAAATCTTGAAATTATTTGCCACATTTATAAATTTTCTTTTTCTTTATGTAATAATTATACAATATTCGTCAGGAATTGTCAAGAAGGTTTCTTTGCTCTCCGTATATTTTAAGAGTCCCCTTTGTTCAAAAGAGATTTGTTCAATTTGTACAATTCTCTTTTTGGATTTTCTACATGTAGAATTGTTAATTTTACAAATTTTGCTTGAATATCTGCCGGTTTTCTTGTATAATATATGCAATTCCATTTGCCGGATATCTGTATCATTGCTTTAAATCTCAGCGATTTTGATAAAATGAAGGAGATCACTGCTATGGACAAAATGAATTCCAAAAACCTGCGCAACGTTTGCCTGGCCGGACATAGCTCCGACGGCAAAACATCTCTGGCGGAAGCCATGCTGTATCTTTCCAAAGCGACGGACAGACTCGGAAAAATTTCCGAGGGTTCCACCGTCTGCGATTATGATGAAGAGGAGATCAAACGCGGTTTTTCTCTTTCCACTGCCATTGCCCCTGTCTTTTGGAAAGGAATCAAGATAAATCTTCTCGATTCTCCGGGCTATCTTGATTTTATCGGGGAGATCAGACAAAGTTTCCGCGTTGCCGACAGCGCGCTGATCGTCGTGGATGGCAAAGCCGGCGTAGAAGTCGGTACCGAGCTTGCCTGGCAGTTTGCCACTGAAGCCGGTATTCCCAAAGCTTTCTTCATCAACAAGTTTGACGATGGCGAAGCACGGTTCAAGCGCGTATTTGATGCACTGAGAGAAAGCTTCGGTGTCGCCGTCTGTCCGATTCTCATTCCAATGATTGAGGGAGATAAGGTTATCGGCTTTTTGAATCTCATCGATATGAAAAGCGCGATATACGACAAAACAGGAACCGCCGCACAAGGACCGATTCCGGAAGAATTTTTACCGGTAGCCGAAAAATACAGAAACATGCTGTATGAATCCATTGCACAGACAAGTGATGAACTGATGGAAAAATTTTTTGCAGACGAGGAAATTACATACGACGAAGCTGTGGAAGCAATTCACGAGGGGATTATACACGGAGATATCGTTCCCGTTTTCTGCGGTGCCGCAACCAGGCTTTGGGGCGTGGAAATGCTTCTGGATACCATTGCAAATTCCTTCCCGCGTCCCATGGCTAAGAAAACTGAAAACATTTTAAAAGACGGAGAGTTGTCAAAAGCGCACATAGAGGTTGAAGGTCCGCCGTCCCTTTTTGTGTTCAAAACCGTTTCAGATCCGTTTGTGGGAAAAATGTCTTATTTCAAAGTAATGAGCGGCGAGCTGAAAAAGGATATGACGCTGCGCAACACAACAACAGGAAACACAGAAAAAATCTCCAAAATCTATACACTATGCGGCAAAAAGCAAACTGAAACAGATTGCCTTTGCTGCGGCGATATCGGCATGACGGCTAAATTGCAGGCCACCAATACCAATGACACGCTGACTGCAGCAGATACGGATTTCAGATATGAGCCTATTGCTTTCCCGGAATCTTTTATGCAGATGGCCGTTGTCCCAAAGGCAAAAGGCGACGAAGATAAGATATCCGCCGGCATCTCCCGTCTGCTTGAAGAGGATATGACGCTGAAATATGAAAACAACGCAGAAACCAAACAGATGATGATTTCCGGTCAGGGAGACATTCATCTGGACATTGTAGTCTCGCGTCTAAAAAATCGTTTCGGGACCTCGGTTATGCTGACCGAACCCAAAATCGCCTACCGCGAAACCATCCGCAAAAAGGTGGATCAAGAGGGAAAATACAAAAAACAGTCCGGCGGACACGGTCAGTACGGACATGTGAAAATTACTTTTGAGCCTGGGGAAAAAGACGGCCTTGACTTCACAGAATCCATTTTCGGCGGTTCCGTTCCGAAAAACTTCCATCCTGCCGTGGAGAAGGGCCTGCAGGAAGCGATGCAGAAAGGCGTTCTGGCCGGATTCCCTGTCGTCAACCTGAAAGCAAATCTCTATGACGGCTCTTACCATCCTGTCGACTCGTCCGAGTTGGCTTTCAAAATGGCTGCGAGCATTGCATACAAGGAAGGACTAAAAAAAGCGCAGCCGGTGATTCTTGAACCTGTCGGCAAGCTCACGGTATGGGTACCGGACGCACAGGTAGGCGATATCATCGGCGGCATCAGCAAACGGCGAGGACGCGTGCTGGGGATGACGCCGACAGATAAAAAGGGCGAACAAATGATCGAAGCCGAGGTTCCGTTTGCAGAAATGACGGATTACGCTGTTGCGCTTCGCGCGACTGCTCAAGGCCGCGCCGTCTATACTTTCTATTTTGAACGCTACGAGGAAACACCCGCTGAAATATCCGCCAAAATTATTGCAGACAGTCAGGCGGGTGAGTAACAAAACAGTTAAAATACCTTACATTGATTGCGAAGAGACAGCCATTTTTGATGCCGGACAATAGAAAGGAGCTGTTTTCTCGGCTGCGTCAACAGTTTGTATAAGCGATAATCTTTTTGTGGAACGAAAGTCCAAACGGGTGCTTTCGTTCCACATTTTTCGATCACGGGAATTGATACGGTAATATGGAGAACTGAATATGGCAGGTGTTGAACAATATAGGATAAGACTGCTGCCGCACAGTCAATCTTGTGATAATGCAAAAGCGATTATACAAAATAAGGAGCAGATATGTAAATATATCCGCTCCTGCTTTTTCGCACATGACTGGCGTCTGCATATCCTTAATATTCACATCAAAATTGTTACCCTTTTCGGCAAAGAGCATATAACCTTTACTCTTCTGTTCTTTCTCAAAATCCAATTACAGCAGAGCGTACTTTTTCATCACGGTTTGCAGACGTTCTCTGTTTTCCTTCTCCATTGGACACAGCGGCAGACGCAGCTCGCCCGAGCACAAGCCCATCATGGCCAGTGCCTCTTTGACAGGAATGGGATTGACCTCACAGAACAATTGATTGATCAGATCAAGCAATTTTAACTGCAGCTCAGCGCTTTCCGCCGTCCGACCGGTCAAATACCATTCGCAGATGTCATGCGTCTCCTTCGGCATCACATTCGATAGAACGGATATCACGCCTTTTCCTCCGAGCGAGAGAATTGGCACAATTTGATCGTCGTTTCCGCTGTATACATCCAACAATTCACCACAGGAAGCCATCAACTGGGCTATCATGCTGATATTGCCTCCCGCTTCCTTCGCTGCTACAATTCTAGGATGCTCGGCAAGCTCCCGGTAGGTGGAAACAGCAATCCCCACACCGGTTCTTGACGGTACATTGTACAGTATCGAGGGCAAATCCACCGCATCTGCAATCGCGGTAAAATGCGCGACAAGACCCTTCTGCGTAGTTTTGTTATAGTAAGGCGTCACAAGGAGCAGAGCGTCAGCACCCGCTTCGTAGGCATCCTTAGACAGCTCAATGGCATACGCCGTATCATTGCTCCCGGTTCCTGCAATGACCGGCACTCTACCATCCACCGTCTGTACGGTAAAGCGTATGACATCCCGATGTTCGTCGTCGGTCAGAGTAGACGATTCACCTGTCGTCCCGCATATTACGATGGCATCTGTATGTGAGGAAATCTGCCACTCTATTAAGTTCTTCAAAGCCTCATAATCGACACTGCCATCCCGGAACGGCGTAACAATAGCCACCGCGGCTCCTTCAAAAATTGGATTTTGTCTTTTCATAATATGTATTCCTTTCTCCTGAAAATTGGCAAAAAGAAAGCCGGTTCTCAGACCAGCTATCATGTACATACTCGCAGGACAACGGTCCTGTAAGTATTCTATGCGTCTTATCCGCTTTTTGTCAGGTCGACACATAGATATTATCCCCGAACGCACGTCTTGTATGCTCGGATATAATCAGATAGCTCTCCATCAACGATGACAGTGTACAGCTTCTTCAACTGCACCCCAAGCACAGACGCCGCTTGTTTGTGCTTTCGGCATTTTCCCCTTTGGGATGCAGAATTGTATGGTAAGCGGCTTGCCTGCAACTGCATCTGACTCATGAAAAATGCGCCTCTATCCTTTTGTCATTTCTAATTATGTTTAAATGATATAAAATATGCGGTAGTTCTATAAAGCTGTTGCAAAAATCAAACGAATAATTCCATGCTTCATTTAAAATGCCGTCATTGCATAACCTAAACACAGAGGGCCATGCAACATTGTGAATGCCGACTCTCATAGGTTCAAAAGGGTGAAAAATGTCAATAACCAGTGTCCTCTCTCTGCAATCACCCAAAACGAATTCGGTTTTATCCGTTGTTTTCGTAAAACATTTTTCTGTTTATAAAATAATTTATAAGCTGTTATCCAAAGCTTATATCCAAATTATTTTCTATAATCCCTTTGTCTTATGCCAATTTTCGGGCGACTTACCAAAAATCGAATCTTTCGTCTGCCTTCCTCTGCAGATACCCCCTAACAGCTCTTTCTGTGAAATATTTTATTGCCGGAATATCCCAAGCAACCATCCGATAATAGAATGGTACATAATGCGACTGATGATTCATCGTCTATGTTATTATTAATCTTACCATATTCCTGCTAAATTGTCAATCTCTTTCCGCAGCTTTCGTTTCTGTTATGTATTTTAAGTTCCAAATAAAGCAGGCAGGAAAGCTTTTTAGCTTTCCTGCCTGTTTGTCTGTGTTTATCGTTTCTCGTTTTCCGTTATTTATTTTCCGGAAGAGTTACTTACCGATAAATCACCTTATCGCAGAAGTTTTTAATCAGCTGTGCTACTTCCGCTCTGGTCGCCGGTGCTTTCGGCGCGATGGTTGTCTCCGATGTACCCTTCATCAAGCCAATGCCAACCGACCATTCAACCGCTTCTTTCGCCCAGTCACTGATTTCATCGGTATCTATATAACGATTCATCCAGTTGCTGTTCTGCGGCTCTACGTCATAGCCCGCCCACTTAATAAATTTATACATCAGCAGCGCCATTTGCTCACGTGTAATGATATCCTCAGGTCCGAAAGTGCCGTCGCCATAGCCAAGAACAATGCCCTCTTCGGTCGCCCACTGAATGTATGCGGTATACCACATTCCTTCTTCCACATCTGTGTAAGCCGGTGCATCAGTATACTGCGACGGATCAATGCCTGCAAGACGTCCGAACGAAGTTACAAACATCGCACGCGTCATATTCCAGTGCGGCGCAAAGATATCTTCGTCAATGCCCTTGAAGTAACCGAGATCGCTTACAAACTGAATCGCTTCATAATACCAGTCATCTGTACGGATATCTGTGTAATTTGAGGCTGAATGTTCAGTAAATTCTGCAATAACCTCGACTGCGCAGTCAGGCATTGTGAAAGTAAATGTTGCCACGTGCTCTACCGTTTCGGATACAAAGGATGCCGAAATGTAGGAACCGTCTGCACACTTGATGGAAATCGATTTGAAGCGGTAACCTGCGTCAGGTGTCAGCACAACCGTTACCGTTTCTCCGTAATCCGCAGCTCCCTCCGGCGTGATGCCGATTGCACCGTTGCCGTTTTCTGTTGCCGATATCACTGCGGATGTGATTTCGCTGTTGATAACCTTGTACGTTGCTGTTACCGTCAGATTTTCTGTAACGGAATCGAATGCAACATCCCATCCGTCAAAGGTATAACCCTTGCGGTACGGATCTGCCGGAGCCGTCGCAGCCTCCTGGAAAGCAACGCCCTCAATTTTCAGAATCTTGCCGTTGTAATCGACAAATGTCACGGTATAAATATTCTTAGCGAATGCTGCATGTACCGTTACATCTTCTGCGGGCATGGTGAAGAAATATTTTCCTGCATTGTCCACAGACAGCGGGATATACTCGCCGCTGGCGGTTACCACATAGATGTTTGCCAAATTGTAGCCCTCATCAGGTGTTACTGTCAGCGTGATGACATCCTCGATGTTCGCGCTGTCCTTATCAGAAGCTACAGTACCATTTTCAATGGCAGCGTCAACAGTGACTTGATAAACCGTCTTAACAAAGACGACATTGACTGTCACGTCTTCCGCGGGCATTGTAAAGGTATAGGTGTCGGCATCGGCGGTCGTTTCATACGTAGCTTCCGCGCCGTTCACTGTAACGCTTTCCAATTCATAGCCCTCGGCTGCCTTGAGTGTGACACTCACAGTATCCTTGTAGAGTGCTTTTGCAATTTCCGTATAGTCACCGTTCAGTGTTCCTGTTCCCTTGCCTTCGATATTCAGTGCGACTGTATATTCAATGGTCCTGAAAGAAACACTTATTTCAACATTGCCCGCGGGCATCACAAACGTGTAGTCACCGCCAACCTTAAGATCGGCAGGAACCGCCGTAAATGTGATGGTCTGCTTTTCGCCGTTCACATCTACATAAGTCGCAGTGACCTTATCGATCTGATAGCCCGTTTCCGGTGTTGCCGTAAAGGTAACCACATCCATGAAATCTGCTGCTGCAGGCCCCGTTACCGTACCGTTTTCAGGCGTGTTATAGGAAATACTGAACTCAGCGGTTTCATAATTTGCCGTAATAACTGTGTTCTTGACAATTACGAAATCCGCAGCCGTATTGCTCGGGGTTGTTACCGGAGTTTCAACATCTGCAGATGTCCAACCGGTAAATACATAGCCGTCACGTGCCGGAACGGTCACGTTCAGGCTCGGATTTTCGCGATATTTCACCGTCTGCGTATCCAACAGTACGCCATTGTAATCGCGGAACAGTACAGTGTACTGATCTTTGACAAACTCTGCTGTAACCGTTACATTTGCAGCGGGCATTGTGAATACAAACACGTTTTCTGTTGTAACAGTCAGCGGCACCACGATAGTTTCGCCGCCGTCCACATATGTGACAACGATAGATTTGAGGTTGTAACCGTATTCCGGTGTAACCGTCAAAATGATCTGGTTGCCGATGTTGGCAGTATCTTTCGATGCCGCAACCGATCCCTTATCAACCGTTGCCGTATTGCTCGTTGTGACGTCGATGCTGTAATCCACTTTTGCAAACTCAACTATCAGCTTCACGTCGTAGTGCGGCATTTCAAAGCTGTATGTCTGAGCCGCAATGTCTGCCTGTGTGCCTGCGTACAGTTCAACGGTTGTTCCGTTGTACTCGTATGCCACGCGGCTGATATAATAGCCCGCGTCAGGCGTTGCTGTAAATTCCACCGTATCCTTGTAATCGAACCAAACGATGGAATCCTTATGTCCGTCCACTGTAACGTTGCCGCCCGGAATTTCCGTTTCAGCCGTAACCTTGTAGGTATTTACCGCAAAGGTAGCCGTCACCGTTACTTCTGTTGCGGGCATCACAAAGGTATATGTGTTTTCCGCAATCTTTGTCAGCTTCAATGACTCTACGCCGCCGTTGTATGCATATGTTGCCGTCAGGGTATCCAGATGATATCCAGCTTCGGGCGTTGCTACCAGTGTAACGATATCACCGAGCTGCGCAAGATATACATCATTCTGTGTTTCCACCTTACCCGTACCAGCCGACGCCGTATTGCTCGTTGTGACGTCGATGTTGTAATCCACTTTTGCAAACTCAACTATCAGCTTCACGTCGTAGTGCGGCATTTCAAAGCTGTATGTCTGAGCCGCAATGTCTGCCTGTGTGCCTGCGTACAGTTCAACAGTTGTTCCGTTGTACTCGTATGCCACACGGCTGATATAATAGCCCGCATCAGGCGTTACCGTAAATTCAACTGTATCCTTGTATGCGAATTCGACGATGCTGTTCGTATGGCCGGCAATCGTCACTTTTCCGCCTTCAATTACGGTTTCCGCCGTGACCTTATAGACAATTTCCGCAAATGTTGCTGTGACAACCACGTTCTCTGCCGGCATTGTAAATGTATATTTATTATCATCCACTTTTGTCAGCAGGAGGGATTCCTGAGCACCGTTGCGAGTAACAGTCAGGGATGCAAGCTGGTAGCCTGCTTCCGGAGTGACAACCAGTGTTACGATGTCACCGAGCTGCGCAAGATAAGCGCCGCTTTCGGTCTCCACCTTACCCGTACCAGCCGACGCCGTATTGCTCGCTGTGACGTCGATGTTGTAATCCACTTTTGCAAACTCAACTATCAGCTTCACGTCGTAGTGCGGCATTTCAAAGCTGTATGTCTGAGCCGCAATGTCTGCCTGTGTGCCTGTGTACAGTTCAACAGTTGTTCCGTTGTACTCGTATGCCACACGGCTGATATAATAGCCCGCATCAGGTGTCGCTGTGAATTCTACCGTATCCTTGTAATCGAACCAAACAATGGAATCCTTGTGTCCGGCAATGGTCACAAGACCGCCCTCTATGTCTGTGTCCGCTGTTACCTTATAGGTATCAAGTGCAAAGGTTGCGGTTACTGTGACGTCAATTGCAGGCATCACAAAGGTGTATGTGTTTTCTGCAATCTTTGTCAGCGTCAGCGATTCCACGCCGCCGTTGTATGCATATGTTGCCGTCAGGGTATCCAGATGATATCCAGCTTCCGGCGTTGCCACCAATGTCACGAGATCGCCGATCTGCGCTTCGTAGATGCCGCTCTGCGTCTCTACCTTGCCTTCGCCGGCCGATGCCGCGTTGCTCGCTACAACGTCGATGCTGTAGTCAATCTTTTCATAAGTAATTGCGACGTTAACATCATATCCCGACATGGTAAAGTTGAAGGTTGTAGGCGCGTCATATGCTACGTTTCTCTCCTCAACCAGATATGCTGTTCCGCCGGAATTCGGCGTGTACGTTGCCAGAACTTCCGTGATTTTATAGCCGGCTGCCGGTGTGACAGCAACAGCTACATTGTCGCCCTGCGCGACTTTGAGATTATCTGTGACAAAACCGTTAATGGTATAGGTTCCGCCCTCTTCAGGCGTCTCCGTCACGGTTACCGTGTAAGGAATGGCTTCCGTATACGCAGCGATTTCCACATCCTCAGCAGGCATCTTGAACGTATAAGTACAAGCGCCCGTCGCCGGGTCATAGCTCTTGAGTGTCAGAGCAATAGCTGTCATGCTGCCGCCAACGCCTCTGACCGCAACGCCTGTAATGACGTAACGCTCTTCAGGTGTAACCGTAATGGTTACATTAGCGTCTGTACAGCTTTCAATAGCGGAAACCATCGGATTCATCAGGTCGCCGCTGTTTGTCGCGCCGGAGTTGTTTTCTGTAACAACCAGCATAGACTTGACAACATCAGAGCTGTCCGCGCCCTTGCTGATATTGTGAGCATGTGCTTTGTATTCCGCATAAAGCACGAGGTTGCCCGTCACAGCCGTAACCTTGCTGATAAATTCGCTTGTTGTATTGTTGATTACCCAGCGGCTGAAATCGTATCCGACTCTTGCGCGTGCTGCTGCATAAGCGTCGAGATCCACCGTCTGGTTGTAGGTTACCGTCAGAATGTCAATGACAGCGTTGTCCCAGTCAAGAAGCATAACGGTGTATTCGTTTTCAACCGCCGTCGTCTTGATTGTTACGTTTGCAGCCGGCATTGTAAACGCATAATTCTGCGTTCCGTCGGCCTCTTCACTGATAAACGTTACGGGGATGTATTCTCCGCCGTCTGTTTCAACATATACGCTCTTGAGCGCATAGTTGTCTTTTGCCTTCACGGTGAAAGTCACCGTATCGTTGACAGAGGCTTTCCCATTCACCACTGCCGAACCGGGGTTGGTCAGCGTTACAGGAGCATAGATGGAAGAACCGTCTGTGATGTTGAACACCTGCTGCTCTGCCACTACGAAAATCCAAGCGTCTGCACCCGGCATCGTAAAGGTGTATTCACCCGATGCGTTCGCCGTCAGCGGAATGCTGACCGTGCCGATACCGTTGTTATAACGGAGGCTTACGCTTGTAATCACATAGCCGGTATCTTCAGCAATCGTAAAGGTCACAGTTTCACCGGCTGTACGGTAACCATCGGCAATGCTTACCGTAGCGTTCTTCTGATCGATGCTCAGATAAACCTTGCTCGCCTCCCAGACTGCGGTATATACCGTATCTGCGTTGACGGCAGGAGTGGTTGACGATGCATTGACGGTATTGACGCCGTCTGACCAATATTTAAAGGTATAACCCTCTTTGGTAGGAGCCTCAGGAGCCGTCACACCGTCTCCTGCAATCGCTGTCTGGTAATCATACATAATTCCGTTCTCGTCGACAAACTTGACGGAATATATGACAGGAGTTTCCTCTTCCCAAACAGCAACAAAAGTCGTTGCCTGTGTTACAACATAATTGGAGCCTGCGCTGTACACGAATCCGGTCATCGAATCCTTCCAGCCGACAAAAATATAACCGTCTCTTGTAATTGTATCATTGCTCAGGGTGATCGTATCGCCGTAATTGATCATACCCGGAGCCGCCGGTGTCGGTGTTCCGCCTGCCGGATCATACGAAATCGCATGAACCGTCGGATTCCAGACCGCTTCATACACTGCGTCGCCTGTTACGGTGATCTCACCGCCGGATGCCACAGTGCTGGCGCCGAGGATCCAACCACCGAACGTATAACCTGTTTTCACAGGAGCTGCCGGCGCGTTGATCTTTGATCCGTCCTCCGCTGTCACATAGTCATACAGATAGCCGTCTGGATCGCTGAATTTTACAACGTATTGCGCCGGAGCAATTTCACTCCATACAGCCTGCATATTCACAGACTGCGTTACAGTATAGTTCGCGCCAGCACCATATACAAGGGATGTACGTGTGTCGCGCCAACCGATGAAAGCAAAACCTTCTCTTGTCGGAGCTGCCGGCAGCACAATGTCGTCATTGTAACCAGCGGACAGCGCTGCCGGTGTGGGCGTACCACCATTTGCATCAAAGCTGACGTTGTAGGCGGCAGCCGTCCACACAGCCGTAAAGGTCACGTCATTCGTCACCAGATACAGCGAACCTGCTCCGACTGTATTTATACCGTCAGACCAGCCGCCGAAGGAGAAGCCGGCCGCTGCCGCCGGAGCTGCTGCTGTCAGTATGTTCGAATTCTCCGCAACCGTACGGTAATCGTACAGGATGCCGGATCCATCCACAAATTTCACAAGGTAGGTCTGCGGCTCAACCGCTTCCCATACTGCCGTGAAATTCGTCGTTCCCATCACTGCGTATGTTGCGTTTGCCGCATACACAAGCGACGTTTTGTCATCGCGCCAACCCATGAACCTGAAGCCGTCCTTATTCACAGCATCAGCCAGAGTAATTTCCTGTCCATAAGTCGCATTCACAGGAGCCGGATCCGTCACGCCGCCGTTTGCATCATAGGAAACGGTGTAGCTGATGGGGGAGAACGACGCCGTAAACACCGTCTCGCCCGTAACGCCTACAGGCGTCCCCGGCACATAGGTTGCGCCGCCGAGTGTCCAGCCGGAGAAATCATATCCGGTTTTTGCCGGAACACCGGGCATTGTCAAGGTAGCCGCACCGGACGCCAGCATAACATTGTATAGTGTGCCGTCTGCGTCTACAAATTTTACGAGGTACTGCTCCTCATCTACAGGAGATGAAACTGCCGTAATTGTAACAGCCTCGTCAGGCATCACGAAATTATAGGTATATACCCAATCATTTCCAGCCTGCGCTACAGATGCCAAAGCTGCGTTTACAGCAAGAGCCGTTCCTTTTACAAGCACATAATCCAGCGCGAAGCCTTCTTTTACCTTCACGGTAAAGGAAACGGACGCGCCGACTTCAGCGCTCACAGCCGCGTTGATTTCCGTATTGGCATCCGCAGCTTTTGTGATAGTATAAGTAGCTTTCGGATTTGCATTCCAAACCGCCTTATACACCACGCTGCTGCTGATGGTGGTCATGACGCCTGCGCCGACTGTGATACCCGCGCCCTCGTCTTTCCAACCCATAAAGGTATATCCCGCTTTTACAGGTGCGGAATATGTCATAATGTTCGCCTGACCTGTAACGGCATCCGCCGTCACTGTTGCATGCTCATAAAGAAGTCCGCTGTCATCAATATATTTTACCGTATAAGCAGCTCCCGCCGCAGCTTTCCAAACAGCCGTAAAGGAAGCATCGCCGACAGCGGTAAACTTTGCTCCGGCCGCATATATGAGCGATGTCGCGTCATCCTGCCAGCCGATAAAATCGAAGCCGGCTTTTGCAACAGCCGCCGGCAGTGTAACCACATCGCCGTAAGCCGCCGTATCATTCGACGGGGTTGTGCTGCCGCCGTCCGAATTGTAGCTAAACGTATAGCTGTCCTGCGTATACGATGCCGTAAACACAGTTGCGGCAGTAACCGTCACTGTATTCGGAACCGTATAGAAACCGCCGCCCACCATATTCCAGCCGGCAAATTGCAGGCCGGCCTTCGCAGGAGCCGTCGGAAGAACGACGCTTGCACTTCCCTTTTCAAACAGGATATTGTACAGCGTTCCGTCCATATCCATGAACTTCACGGTATAGATTTCTTCTTCCAGAGCCGTCGCCGCTGTTGCTACCGTAACGTCTTCAGCGGGCATTGTGAATGTGTAGCGGTAAACGTACTCGCTGGACGCATTCTGCGTCACAGAAGCAAGTGCCGCAGAAACAGCAGCCGCCGCACCGTTTATCGTTACATAATCCAGCTCATAGCCATTATCAACCGTGACATCAACCGTCACGGTTGTGCCGGCCTTCGTCTGATCTGACGAAACATCAATTTTTGTATTTGTCCCCGCCGCCACGTTAACCGAAAAGTCCGGAGTCGGTATTTCCGTCCATTTCGCCGTGTACGTTGTGTGATCCGAAATGATATCCGTATCATTTGCGGCTACAAGTGCGCCCGTTCTGTCCCATCCGTCAAAGGTATAACCCGCTTTGACTGGTGCGGAAGGCGTATGAACCTCGCCGTGTCCCCATGCATCTACAGGAACAATGCGGAAGTCATAAAGCAGTCCATCCTCGTTGATGAACGTCGCCACATAGATACCGTCCGGCGGAATGGATTTCCATACAGCCTCAAAGGCAGCGTCATCCTTCACCTCAAATGTCGCATTTGCGCCGTATACGAGGCCCGTTGACAGATCTCTCCAGCCGATGAAAGCGTTATCCGCTTTCGTGGGAGCGCCTGCCAGCGTTATTTTATCGCCGTAACCCGCCGTAGCATCCGTCACAGCGGTTCCGCCGACCTCATCGTATGTAACATTATACACATCAGCCGTGTAGCTCGGCTTGAAGGTTACGGAACCGGAAACCGGAACATCAGTTCCTTGCGCATAAACCGTTCCCGTTCCGTCAATCTGCCAGCCGTCAAAGACGGAACCTGCTTTAGCAGGACCGGCCGGCATCTTTACATTTCCGGCTTTCTCAAGGAACACCAGGTTGTAAAGGGAGCCCTCCGCGTTTTCAAACCGAACGGCGAACCAGTCCAGCTCAATTTTCGCGGCCGTCGCACTGACTGTCACTGCCTCTGCAGGCATGGTGAAGCTGTAACGGTACACGTATTTACCGTCGCTGTTCTGCGTTACGGACTCAAGCGCCGCAAGTGTGTCTCCGCTCGCGCCCGTCACAGCTACGTCGGTCACCGCAAAACCATCGTCAGCGGTAATCTCAAAGGACACCAGCTTTCCCGCCAGAGAGTTTACAACACCCGTACCGGACGTAAAGGTATAGTTCGCGCCGCCCGTCCAGGTAATGCCGTAGGATACCGCAGCATCGGCTGTCCAAATTGTCTGATATACGGTGTCGCCTGCATCTCCACTCAGATAATAAGACTGACCTGCTGTCATAGTGTCATATTCTGTCCCGACAATAATATAATCGGTGGTTTTTGCGCCTGATACATATTGCCATCCACCGAAAGTAAATCCGGCTTTTGTCGGCGCTGCAGGTGCCGTAAAACTCATCAACGTATCATCAGTTACCTCCGAATGATACACATAACCCGTATCACTGTCAATGAATTTAATGGCATGCTGAGTCCCCCCTGCCGCAAAAACCCCCGCCGGCATCAAGCCGACGAGCATACACATGGTCAAAAGAAAGGCCATAGTACGCTTAAAGGTATGCTTCATACAGTATTTCTCCTTTTCCTAAATTTTTTTATATTATCATCCGGACATCCGCAGGTTTACCGACACACCTGCAGAGTCCCCGGCAATAATATACAACGTAATACGGCGGAAGCGTTATACACTCCGCCCTTTTGCCGGCTCAGTCTGTCTCATGACTCCGAAGCGGCACTTTTTCCGAATGCATAGAGCATTGCGGAATGGACTTTATGTCAAAACACACAAATCTATATATAATTAGGTAACATTCCTTCAGAACTTGCATGGTTAACACTCATAATGCCCGGCAAAACCCGTTTCTGCTTTTTGCACAGTTTCCCTGATAATTTTCTCCGCGACTTCCGCAAGCGGCAATATTAATACGCGTTCCGTGATGTCGCTCCGTTTTTCCGGCGGTACACCGTAAATCTTTAACGTAACTTCAAGGAAGCGTCTGATTTTCTGTTTCATAGTAAAGTACATATCACATTTTTTAGCCATATAGCCTCGGACAATACCGGCTGTGGCAATTTCCATTTCGTAAAAGTCCTTCTCTTCGCATTCCGGCAAATATTCCTCAAAGATTTTTACAAGCTTTTTCGACACCGTTTGATAAATATATTCCGAAGTGGTGGGCAGCGAATAGGCACTGACATACAAATCCCGAAGCGCCTCGCTCATCTCCGCAATATGCAGTTGAAGCGCAGTTTCCACTCCATACAGAAAAACCGGATCACATACCCCGCCATCCTCAACGAAATGACGTGCCATTTTGAACTGTTCCTCAATCATATACCTAACCAAAGCGTTCAAAATTGATTCTTTATCCGGGAACACTCTGAATATTGCATTTGCAGACATTCCTACAGCCTTGGATATTTCTGCCGTCGTTGTCCTTTGATATCCTTTTTCCAAAAACAGTGCCACAGCCATACGCAGCATTTCCTGCCGTGTTTCACCGCTCTGCCTTCTCTGTCCTTTCGACATATGTCCACCTCACTGCAAGACGTAAAGAGAGCATTCTTGTGTGTATGCTCACATTATACACTTTGCAGGGCTGGATGTCAATAGAAAAAACGGAAAAACCTACATGCTTTTCTATTACCGTACGGCGTTTGACATCTTCTTTTGTTTTTCGTAATTCCCGAAAAAAATTTACTGTGTTCCCTTAATTCTGCCAAAAAATATTTATGTATGCTGATATCAAAAATGGTAAAATATACCCCTATAAAAGTATACCCCCCCCCCCGCACAATGTCAAGAGTTTTTTTATATTTTTTTAAAATTTTCTTTTTTGTTACATATTTATTCACCCACATTATCCGGACAACAATATTAAAATTTCGGCGCATAATTTTATAAATTTCTTTTTTAACATTCTTTCTCTTTTTCTTTCTCTTTCCTTGTGATATAATATCCGCAGATTGCCTTGCTATGCAAGTCATTAGAGGCTTCGCCTCCCCACGCTTTGCGCGTCTGCGTCATTGACGGCTTCACAAAAATGTACATGCAAGCAAGCATTTTTTAATTCATGGTAGAATAGGCACACAAACAACCTCACACCGGCAGACGCCGCGACGATAGACAGAAGGGACATATTGAAAGATGGGACAAACATCTCAGCCTCTGCGCACCAATGATTTTTACTACGAACTGCCCGAGGAGCTGATAGCGCAAACACCGCTGAAGCAGCGCGACTCCTCCCGCCTGCTTGTTCTGGACAGGCAGACCGGCAGCATCAGCCATCTGCATTTCAGAGACATTATGAACGAAATTCATCCGGGAGATGCGCTGGTCATAAACAATTCCAAGGTAATTCCCGCCCGTTTATACGGTAAAAAAATAACAGACGAAGAACCAAACGGCGCAGACGTCGAATTTGTTCTGCTGCGTCAGAGAGAAGCGGACATTTGGGAGGTTTTGGTGCGTCCCGGCCGCAGGCTCAAGCCCGGCGCGCGTATTTGTTTCGGCGGTGTTTTGAACGCCGAAATTCTGGAAACAGCCGCAGACGGCAACCGTATTGCAAAATTTTCTTACAACCGCGCCGATTTTTCGAATCTTTTTGAGGTACTCGACTGTATCGGAAACATGCCGCTGCCGCCTTATATTAAAGAGAAGCTGAAAGATAAAAGCCGTTATCAGACGGTTTATGCCGAGACTGAAGGTTCCGCAGCGGCGCCGACAGCCGGTTTGCATTTTACCGAGGAACTGCTGGAAGCCCTGCGTCAAAAAGGCGTACACATCATTCCGGTTATGCTGCATGTCGGTCTGGGGACCTTCCGGCCTGTCAAGGCGGACCGGATTGAAGATCATCACATGCATGCGGAATACATCAGCGTTTCCGAGGAGAGCGCCGCACAGATCAATGCCGTGCGGCAGGCAGGCGGCAGAATTATTGCCGTAGGCACTACCTCTGTCCGGACGCTGGAAAGCTGCTCGGACGATCAGGGGAACCTTCATCCCTTCTCCGGAGATACCTCCATATTTATCTATCCGGGATATCGTTTTAAGATTGTAGATGCCATCGTCACCAACTTTCATCTTCCGGAAAGTACGCTGTTGATGCTGATTTCAGCCTTTGCTTCAAGAGAAACCGTGCTCAACGCCTATGAGGAAGCCATTCGTGAACGATATCGCTTTTTCTCCTTTGGCGATGCGATGTTTATCGTTTAGACAATCGTAATTTCTCGGCAGATGAATTCCGTGCATAGACGGCTGAAAGAATCCTGCCATCCATGGGGGCAGAGACAATTTCTGAATGTTATTGTATACCCGAATCGATTTTTTGTCATCATCCTTAGGGTGATTTTTCCGTTTTTTCACCCCAAAGCAACTGAAAATTCATCCTTAAAACGCCAAACCGTGCCTATCCGTCCTGCCGCAGGAACATTGCGTACTCACTCTTGATTCTTTTGGCTTTCTGCCAAAATCTCAGCAAAGCATGATTTCAATTTGTTTACGAGGTGCTGAAATGATATCTTCCTTAACCGGAAAAACTGTGCTTGCTGTTGTCGGGCCGACCGCAAGCGGAAAGACTGCTCTGTCCATCGCACTGGCTAAAAAACTCTCGGGAGAGATTGTCTCCTGTGATTCCATGCAGATTTACCGGGGAATGAATATTGGTACAGCAAAACCGGATGCAGCGGAAATGGACGGTATTCCTCACCATATCATCGATATCTGCAACCCTGATGTCCCCTTTTCCTGCGCAGACTATATTGCCGCAGCCGACGCTGCTGTTTCAGATATCATCAACCGCCGAAAACTTCCTATTTTCTGCGGCGGCACAGGACTTTATATCGACAGTTTTCTTCAGTCAAGAACGTTCTCCCCTGCCAGCGCCAATCCCGAAATCCGGAGAAGTCTGCAGCAGGAAGCTGACGCATACGGCACCGAAAAGCTGCACGAAAGACTGAAGCTTCTCGATCCGGCCGCAGCCTCGGCCATTCACCCCAATAACAGAGTGCGTGTCATACGCGCACTTGAAATTTATTATGCTACAGGCAAAACAAAGTCCCAATGGGACGCCGAATCCCACGCTTCTCCGCCCGGCTTCGATGTCTGCTGGATCGGGCTTGCGTTCTTTGATCGTTCGATCCTTCACGATAGAATCCGCCGTCGCGTTCTGCTCATGATGGAACATGGCTTCGTCGACGAAGTTTCCGCTCTGCTCCGCGGCGGCTATTTGAATGAAGGCTCCACAGCAGCCCAAGCCATTGGTTATCGCGAAATAGCCGCATATCTGAGAGGCGAGCTTACCCGTGAGGAAGCCATCGAAAAAATTGTTATATCTACTCGGCAGTATGCCAAGCGGCAACTCACATGGTTTCGCAGAAATCCCTGTATCCAATGGATTTATCCCGATCTTGCGGAAAATTTCGATTCCGTCGCAGACAAAGCCTTAGCTTGCTTTCGCAAGCACCAAGAAGCACCATTCTGATTCAAATGCAGTGACGTACATTTTTATTATGCTGCATTTCAATATAAATAAGTAATTTTAAATATTTAAACAACAAATTTAAAAATATTAACGTTTTTTACGATTGGTATACGTTCTATTTTGTGCTGCCAATGCAGTTTGATGTTGAATTTTTCATATTTGTATGGTAAAATATGCATAGCGTCAATTCACGTCATAAAAAAGCTGTACTTTGCCATGCCGAAAATTTCGCCGTTCCGATATTGCATTTGCTTTGTAAAGCTGCCAATCTTTACACGTCGAAATCAAGTTATAATTCTGCGGCCATATTACCGGCAAGTACAAATACCGGTATGTTTTTTCCTTATTATATATTTATATTATGATTGTTTAATAAGCCTTACCAAAGAGGTGTCGGCATGGATTATAAATATCTCAGGAATATCATAAAATATGTTCTGACCGTTCTTCTTTCAGTCGGCTTGGGATCGTATATTTTATACCATATGATAAATAGCCTTAACGATTCCGTAGAAACCATGGCGGTTTCCTATGTCACACAGGAGGACTGTATCTCCGTAGACGGCTACCTGTTCCGTTCGGAAACATTACTGTATACCACGCAGCCGGGCAGCGTCAGCGTTTTGTTTGACAACGGCTCCCACGTAAGAGCCGGCAGCGCAGTAGCTGAAGTTTACAGCGGCGGCGAATCCGACAGCGACGCGGCCAAGCTTGCCGAAATTGACAGAAAAATTGCGCTTCTGAAAAAAAGCAACATGGACGACGGCATTACTTATTCCGATACGCAGATCATTGATGCTTCCATAAACAATCTCTATTACACAATACTTCAGAAAATACACGAAGGCGACATCGGTTATGTTCTGCGAAAAAAGGACGATCTGGTTGCCGCAATGAACACCAGGCAAATTATTACAAAACATGTTGAAGATTACAATGAACAAATTGCCGCCCTGGAGTCCGAAAGAGATCTGCTTGTTCAAAAAACCGGTGAGGTGACGGA
>CAKTAA010000010.1 GCA_934526185.1 uncultured Eubacteriales bacterium
GATAGGCGCGACGAAAGCGGCGTTTGCCGTTATGAACACAAAAATCGTCAAAGAAATTCGGAATAACGTCAACAGAATTTCCAACTGCGAGGTGGCGAACCTCGAAAAATCGGTGGAGGCGGCGGATCAGCAGATGCGGGCCATCTCCAGACTGGAGGCGGCGGGTTTGCTTGAACGCCTGTCACCCCAGCTTCGGTTAACCGCCAGACTGCGCCTTGAAAATCCGGAGGCGTCGCTTGCCGAGCTTGCGGAGCTGCACAAACCGCCGCTGACAAAATCGGGCCTGAACCACCGGCTGCAAAAGCTCATCGCTTACGCGGATGAGGAAAGCCAATAGCATTTCCTGTGTTTTATACCGTTTGCAGGTAAGGCTGCGCCAATCGTATTTCAATTTCAGAAAGGAAGGGGCATAACAAATGAAAGCGGAAAGCTTCGTGCATCTGCATCTGCACAGTGAATACAGCCTGCTCGACGGCGCCATACGGATAGCGGACATCCCTAAACTGGCAAAGGAACACGGCCACACCGCTGTAGCTCTTACGGATCACGGCAATATGTTCGGCGCGGTCGCTTTCTATAAAGCCTGCCGCCAAGAGGGCATTCATCCCGTTATCGGTTGTGAGGTCTATGTCGCGCCTGCTTCACGATTCAAAAAGGAACCCGGACCGGACGGGGGAAACTATCATCTGATTCTCCTCTGCGAAAACGAGACGGGATACCGGAACCTGATTGACATGGTTTCAAGGGCATATACAGAGGGATTTTATCATAAACCGCGTGTCGATATGGAGCTGTTAGAGCAGCACAGTGAGGGGCTGATCGCACTGTCAGCCTGCATCGGCGGCTATATTCCGCAGCATATTCTGCAGGGAGACTACAAGGGCGCACGTGCGCATGCCGAGAAGCTTTCGAAAATTTTCGGGCCGGAGCATTTTTATTTGGAGCTGCAGGATCACGCTCTTGCGGATCAGAGGGCTGTAAATGAGGCACTTGTTCGCATGGCGGACGAGCTGTCGCTGCCTCTTGCTGCTACCAATGACGCCCACTACGCACGCCGTTCCGACGCCGATACGCAGGCGACGCTGATGTGCATTCAGATGAACCGAACCATGGCGGAGGGGCGGCCGATGGGCTTTGAAACGGATGAGTTTTATTATAAAAGTACAGAGGAGATGGAACGGCTGTTCGGCAAATATCCGGAAGCGCTTGAGAACACTTCGAAAATCGCCGCGCGTTGTCAGTTCGATTTTCAGTTTGACCGCTTGTTTCTGCCGGTGTACCAGACGCCGGACGGCACCGCGCCAGAGATATACCTTCGCGCTCTGGCAGAGCAGGGGTTGGAGAAAAAAATTCAGGACGGGGCTGTCCGGTTCGATGCAGAACACCCTGAAGAGGAATACCGGGAACGGCTGGCGTACGAGCTTCATGTGATCGCAGACATGGGATATGCTGAGTACTTCCTGATCGTCTGGGATTTTGTCAGCTATGCGCGCCGAAACCGCATACCGACCGGGCCGGGCCGGGGTTCCGGTGCAGGAAGTCTTACCGCGTATCTTTTGGGAATCACGGAAATCGACTCCATCCGCTATCACCTGATGTTCGAACGCTTTCTGAATCCGGAACGCGTCAGCATGCCGGATTTTGACATCGATTTCTGCTATGAGAGGCGGGGCGAAGTCATCGATTACGTGGCGCAGAGGTACGGCTCCGACCATGTTGCACAAATCGTTACCTTCGGAACGCTGGCGGCGCGTGCGGCGGTAAGAGACGTCGGAAGAGCGCTTGGATACCCGTACGCGATGGTAGACGAGGTGGCGCGGGCTGTGCCGCATGAGCTGAATATGACACTGGACAAGGCGCTGGAGGGCAAAGATCTTTCCGCTATGTATAAAAACGACGAGGACACAAGGCGCCTGATTGATACCGCGCGGGCGCTGGAGGGCATGCCGCGCCATACCTCAACTCACGCAGCCGGAGTCGTCATCACGGATCGCCCGGTATCCTCTTATGTGCCGCTTCTTGAGAACGGCGGTGTGACGGTTACGCAGTACGATATGGACACAGTTGCGGAGCTCGGTCTGCTGAAAATCGACTTTCTCGGCCTGCGGTATCTGACGATTATCTCTGATACGGAGCGGCAGATCCGCGAAACGCTGCCTGAATTTGATATCACCGAGGTGCCGCTTGACGACCGGCGAACCTACGATATGATTTCACAGGGAAAGACGGAGGGTGTGTTTCAGCTCGAATCCGGAGGCATGCGTCAGATGCTGTCCAATCTGCGGCCGGACAATCTTGAGATGATTGTCGCGGCTATTGCGCTTTATCGCCCCGGCCCCATGGATTCCATTCCCCGCTTTCTCGAAAACCGGATGCATCCGGAAAAGGTGACCTACCGGACACCGCTTGTCGAGGATATTCTTGACGTAACCTTCGGCTGCGTGGTCTATCAGGAGCAGGTCATGCAGATTTTCCGGAAGGTCGCGGGATATTCTCTTGGCCGCGCGGATATTGTACGCCGCGCCATGTCCAAAAAGAAAACGGATGTTATGGCGCGCGAGCGGGAATACTTTATTCACGGACTGACGGATGAAAGCGGGACGGAAATTTGCCGGGGCGCTGTAAACAACGGTATGCGGGAGGAGGAAGCGGTTGCGCTGTTTGACGACATGGCGAATTTCGCCAAATATGCGTTTAACAAAAGCCATGCTGTCGCTTACGCCTATCTTTCCTACCGCACCGCTTATCTGAAGTGTCATTATCCGAGCCAGTATCTGGCATCGCTGCTGACGTCTGTGCAGGGCAGTCAGGCAAAGACTGCGGAATATATCGCGGAGGCGTCAAGGCTCGGTATCCGGATCATGGCGCCGGACATCAACGAAAGCGGACTGTATTTTCATGTATCCCCGCAGAGCGGTGGCCGCGCAATCCGATTCGGACTGCTGGCTGTCAAGAATATCGGACGGAGCTTTGCGGAAAAGCTGATTGAAGAACGCCGCGTCCGGCCATTTTCGGATTTTGAAGATTTTATCGAGCGCATGGCGGGACTGGAGCTGAACAAGCGTCAGGTTGAGGCGCTGATCAAATGCGGTGCGTTCGACAGCTTGGGCGTATATCGGAGTAAGCTATGTGCAGCTTATGAAACAATCATCGACGGCTATGCGGCGCGGTCAAGGTCTAATCTTGCGGGCCAGCTCGATCTGTTCGCCGCAGCGTCGGCGGATAATGCAAAGCCTCAGGGCTCCGCCGGTTCTTTTCCGTATCCGGATATCCCCGAATTTTCCAAGAGAGACAGGCTGATGATGGAGCATGAGGCGACGGGGCAGTATTTTTCCGGACACCTGCTGGATGATTATGAAAAGCAGATTCAGGCGATCGGCGCGGTACCAGTCTATGATATTCTCAGCTCCTTTACAGCAGAGCAGGAGGAATCCGCGGAGGGTGAAGAGGCGCAGCAGACGGAGACGCGATACAGGGAAAAACAGCGGGTTATGGTTGCCGGTCTTGTCACAAAGCGAAGCAACAAGACAACCAAGGGTGGTTCTGCAATGGCCTTTCTCAGCATGGAGGATCGGTATGCGGAAATCGAGGTCATTGTTTTTCCGAAGGTACTTGAGAGCTGCGGCGCTTTTCTGCTTCCGGGCGCTGTTATTGCGGTGACCGCCGAGATCTCCGTACGGGAGGAGGAGCTGCCGAAGCTGCTGGCGTTCCGTATCATACCGCTGAAGCCGGACGCCCAAGCGCCTGCCCAGCAGGAGCTTGGGCAAAGCATGCAAAGGCAGACATTCGGCGCGTCCGCCGAAACGCCGAAAAAACCGAAAAAGCTCTATCTGCGCGTTCCGTCCGCCTCGGAGGAAAATCTTCTTTATCGGCGTGCGAAAAACCTTGCAGAGATTTTCGAGGGAACGGTTTCCTGCATTTTTTATGACAGCGAAACCGGTAGCTATCTCAGGTCGCAGGCACTGAAAATCGATCCGTCTCCATATGTATTAACCCAACTGCGGGAGCTTCTGGGGGATGAAAACGTCGCTCTGAAATAATCAGATGAGGACAAACGGGAGCGCAAAGAGATAAAACGGGAGAATAAGGAATCCGTTTTCACTGCCGCTTGGAGAAGAAAGGCTTGCTGCCAATATAGCGCAGCGGCATTGGCGCTTCATTTTTATTGGAGCAGCCGCAAGAAAGGAAGTTATCGCTATGACAAATGAACGAACAACGAGACAGGTCGGATACGGCACCGTAAAATTTGTTTCCCGCGTTCTGGCTCCTGTATTTCACGCTGCTTTTTATATTACCTTTGCATTGGCTGCGCTCTGCGTGGTCTGTGCCTTTGTCGTTTTCCTGGTGAACACGCCGGTGGAGGATTTTCTTCTGCCGCCTTTTATGCGCGCCGTGGAGACAAAAGGGGAAATTACAGGGTATCATATTTTTATCGGAAACGGCGTAAAAATATATGCGGAGGCCTCGGACGTATCGCTGGGAGATATCAAATATGTTATTTACGCGGGGCTGAGCCTGTGTTTCATGTGCTTTCTCGTTCTTGCGCCGATTTTTCAGTATTTATCAAGGCTGCTGAGGAATATATCGCAGAAAAATCTGTTTGACGCAGTCAACGCCTCCTATATCAACAGAATCGGCGTGGCGGTATTCATCGGGCATACGCTCGTCATGCTGGTGAATCGGTATTATAATTATGCGCTGGTGAAAACTTTTGTGGAAAACAAGGAGCAGATTCATCTCTCGCTGGGCATGGACTGGTTCGGACTGATTCTCGGTCTGTTTATCCTGCTCCTGGGATTTCTGTACGGATATGCGGCGCAGACATTCAGAGAGGAACGCGCGGCAGCGGAAGCATGCAGCGAAAAATCGAAGCTTCCTGTATCTGATGGCAGAAAATAGGTCTTTTTGCTGCTTGAATTGTCGGATTATCTGCAGCAGGTGTTTTTCCTGCAAAAGTTAACATAATATTTAAAATATAGGTTTGAACTTTCATTTGGCGAATGCTAAAATGTTCGCACTCAAGACTTGCCTTGTGTGTTACCTTACATTTGTGGAGTATGAAACCGAAGCTCCCTTGGGAGCGAGATGGATCAAAGGCGGAGAGGAGGCCGCATGCGGTAAAATACGGAGGCTGTTGACTGAAAGAAGTACGCCGCATGCAATAAAACGTTATTATGGATGAAAAGCAACGGAAGAATGATTCCGAAACGCATATGTATGAGGATAAAAAAACCGAACGCGAAACGGAGGGGCAGCAGCAGGGTTCCGGAGAGCAGCAATCGGTTGATGTGAAGAACCCGATACTGGGTGACAACGCACGGCAGCCGCAGACAAATGCGGGAAATGCGCCGCAGGAGAACCGTTCTTTGCCGGTACGCTCTGCCGGAAACGGAGCAAACAGAGAACAGTCCGGGGCTGACCGACAAAGAACTTCCGCAGGAGAAAAGCGAACGAATGCACCTGTTCGAACAGGCAGAACGGTTCGAAAGGATAACGGACCAGCAGCCGGAAAAAAGGCCGGCGTCGCAGACGCGGAGAAGGGAAAAAGATCGGGAAAAGGCGACAAAACAAAGAAAAACGTGGACTGGGGGAACGAGGTCGCAAATTCCGGTAGGATAGCCGGTAAGGTTGTACTCCGGATTCTTTCTTATGTTCTGAATGCTTTTCTGACGCTGGCGCTCGTGGGTATGATTGTCGGCGTAATTGTCGGCGGTGTGTTTCTGCTGTATGTCAAAAACTATATCGATCCTTCTATTGATATAGATGTCCTCAGCTCCAATCAGGGGTTAACGACAAAGCTGTATTATATGGAGGAAAATGAAGACGGGACCGAAAGCATTGTAGAAATGGAGGATCAGCGCCTGCACGGCCAGGAGAACCGCATGTGGGTGTCCTACAGCGATATACCCGATCATGTCATCGATGCGTTTGTGTGCGTTGAAGATCACCGCTTCTTTCAGCACAAGGGCGTTGACTGGCTGCGTACGATAAAAGTAACCTTCGGTTTTTTGACCGGAAGCTCCACACAGGGAGCCTCGACAATTACGCAGCAGCTTATAAAAAATCTGACCGGTGAGGACGAGGTGCGCGTCGAGAGAAAAATACAGGAAATTCTTCGTGCGCTGGAGCTGGAGAAGCAGAAAACCAAGCCGGAAATTTTGGAAATGTACCTGAATACCGTTTATCTCTCGGAGGGATGCTATGGGCTTCAGGCAGCGTCATATAAATATTTCAACAAGGATGTCAGCGAGCTGACGCTGGTGGAAGGGGCAGCCCTGGCTTCCATTATTCAGGCGCCGACCGCGTATGATCCGATACTCAATCCTGAGAATAACAAAAAGCGCCGCAACGAAGCGGTGCTGAAGCGGATGTATGAAAATGAAGAGCTGACAGAAGCCGAGTATGAACAGGCCTGTGCTACGGAGCTGAAGCTGGATGTTCAGGCTGTGTCCGTATCCAACGCGACCAATTCATGGTTTACGGATCAGGTGATTGAGGATGTCATCGCGGATCTGATGGAAACATACGGTATGACACGCGAGGTGGCGTCGCTGCAGGTATTCTCCGGGGGACTTGAAATTTATACAACAATGGATCCGTTTGTGCAGGAAACGCTGGAGGATATCTATGAGCACGACGATGATACAACCGTTTTCCTCAAGAGCAGCAACGTCGTGCAGCCGGAATCCGCTATGGTGGTAATGGATCCCGCAACGGGAGATGTTTTAGGGCTTGTCGGCGGCCGCGGAGAGAAAACAGAATCCAGAATTTTTAATCTGGCAACGCAGGCCAAGCGCTCCCCCGGCTCCTCTATCAAGCCGCTGACAGTATATGCGCCGGCGCTCGACGAAGGTCTGATAACTTACGCGTCCGTCTTTGACGATGCTCCGTTCCGTTTCAACGAGTATACGACCTCCTCGGGCGGGGTGGCGTATTCGGCGTGGCCGAAGAACAATCCGAGATATTACGGAGGCCTGACGAATGTAAACAGCGCGGTAGAGCGCTCGGTCAATACCGTAGCGGTGCGTGTGCTCGATCTTTTGGGTTGTCAGAAATCCTATGAATTTGCAAAGAATAAGATAGGCCTTTCCAGCCTGACCGACAGTTATGAGCGGGCAGACGGTACGATGCTTTCGGATGTGGATTATGCGCCTTTGGCGCTCGGCGCCCTGACCGTCGGCGTTTCTGTTGAGGAAATGACATCCGCTTATACCATGCTTGCCAATGACGGTATTTACTCCGCTCCGCGCACATATACAAAGGTCCTTGACAGGGAGGGCAAGGTTCTGCTGCAAAAGGACGTGGAAAATTCCATTGTCATCAGTGAGCAGACCGCCAGCCTTATGACGAAAATGCTGCAGAACGTTGTTAAAAACGGTACGGCCAAAAATTTAACGCTGCAGTATTCTGTTGATGTGGCCGGCAAGACCGGTACGGCGGACAGCAATCAGGACAGGTGGTTCATCGGCTACACGCCGTACTATGTTGCCGCGACGTGGTTTGGTTACCGAATCCCGCAGGATATCGGTTCTTATTATGGCGGCAGCCCGGCTAACGTCTTATGGGATAAGGTAATGACAAGACTGCACCAGCCGATTCTGGAAGAAGCGGAGTCCGGTGGTGAACCGCTGAAGAAGTTCGAAACAGCGGTTGGTATTGTAGAAGCAACATATTGCAGGGATTCCGGCAAGCTTCTGACGGACGCATGTAAAGCAGATCCGCGCGGCAGCCGTGCGGAAACCGGATATTTTACGTCGTCGACCGTACCGCTTGAATACTGTGATGTTCATGTTATGGTAGATTATGATTCCTCAACGGGGGCAGTAGCCTGTGCTGACTGTCCTGAGGGGTCAGTTACACGGATAGGACTTATCCGTGTAACTGACCGGGATTTCCCGGTGGAGGTTGCCGTCGCGGATGCCCAGTATGTGTACAGGCCCTGGACGCCGGCAGACGGTGTTACAAGAAGCACGACGCTTCCGTATTTCTGGAGCCTGGTACCTGAGGGAAGGTTTGTTGGAACATCGGGAACCGGAGCGCGCGCAGTCAACAGCTTCTGCTATGAACATTATAAGGAACCGACCGTCGAGGAAAATGCGGCTTTGCCGGATACGCAGGCGGACGCTGCGGACAAGCAGTCGGATAAAACCAAGACGAAAGGAAAGAGCAAAGGCGACGATGCTAACGGCGATCCGCCCGACGATAAAAAGGAAATCGGTCTTGATGACGCCGCAGATACGGCTGTCGATGAGAGTTGAATAAAAGGAAAGACTCTTCCGGAAAAATAAAACAACAGCCCGCGCGTTCCGCTATCAGCAGAGCGTGCGGGCTGTTCTCTTCCCGAACAGTAGGTTTTAGAAAACAATTTGTTTTCTTTGGCGTCGGCTAAGAGGCGCGTTCAGCAGTCCGTTCTGAGATTTACAGCCGGCATTTAATTTATTCATGAAAAAATCACATTATTGTGTTAAAATTTATACGTTGTTTATATTTTTATGGAGAGCAGAATGTTTTGCTTTCCCGTGATTCAAGAAAGGAATACATAAATCATGAATCAAGCAAAAAATCCGTTTGTTAACAGAAAGAAAGCCGTCAGAATTTTTGTTTCTGCCGTACTTGGTCTGTTTGCGCTGATCATTCTTGCGACCTGCTGGTATACGGTCGATGAAAAGCAGAAGGCCGTGGTAACAACTTTCGGAAAGGTCACCTCGATAACCGACGCCGGCATTCATTTTAAGCTGCCGTTGGGTATCCAGAATGTGGAGCGTGTGGATGTAAACGTATATCAGAAGGTTGAAATCGGTTACCGGAACAGTGCAGACGGAACGGATTACACGGTACTGGAAAACGAGAGCAAGATGATCACAGGAGATTACAACATCGTTAACATAGACTTTTTTGTGGAATACAGAATCTCTGATCCCGTGAAATATCTGTACGCGGCGCGCGAGCCGGAGACGGTTCTGAAGAATCTGATTCAGAGCCAGATCCGTAATGTCGTAGGATCCTCGTCCGTCGATTCCGTACTGACGGACGGCAAGAGTGAAATCCAGTTAAAGGTTAAGGATCTGGTTACGAATGCTTTGGAAACATATGACCTGGGACTTATCATCAGCGATGTGAAAATTCAGGACAGCGAGCCGCCGACCGAATCCGTCATCGAGGCGTTCAAAGCAGTGGAAACTGCGAAGCAGAGCGCAGAAACCATCATCAATCAGGCCAAAGCCTATGAGAACTCCGAGCTGCCCAACGCACAGGCTCAGGTTGACAAACTGATTCAGAATGCGGAATATCTGAAGCAGAGCAGAATCAACGATGCGACAAAGCAGGTGGCAAAATTCAACGCCATGTATGAGCAGTACGCGCTCAATCCGTCGATTACGCGCACCAGAATGTATTATGAGATGATTACGGAGGCGCTGCCGGGCACAAAGCTGTACATCGATCTGTCCGACGGATCCACACAGAAGCTGCTGCCGCTGGAGAGCCTTGTCTCCGGCGAGACGCAGACACAGCAGTAATTTTGAGATGAAATAGAGTAAAGGAGCTAACGAGCCAATGAAAAAAATAAAATATTTATGGATTCTGTGGGTTGTCATAGCCTTGGCCGCCGTCATTTGTCTGTTCAACAGCTTTTACGTGGTGGCGGAAAACGAATATGTCTGCATCCTGAGATTCTCCAAGTTTACCGATGTAAACTCTGAGGCCGGCCTGCATTTTAAGATTCCGTTTGTGGATACCACTATGAGCTTCCCGAAAACCACGCTGCTGTACGATATTCCGCCGTCCGAGGTGCTGACTGCGGACAAGAAAACCATGACGGTGGACAGCTACGTGCTGTGGGAAATCAACGATCCTCAGACCTTCTATCAGACCATCGGCAACACGACGGCCGCGCAGGACCGCCTGAATGCCGTCACCTATAACGCCTTGAAAAATCTGATGGGTACGCTTGAGCAGAACGACATCATCAATGAGCATGATGCGGCGGAGCGGAACGATATATACGAAAGCATAACGACCGACGTGGCTGAAGTGGCGCAGACCTACGGTATTACGGTGCATGACGTGAAAATCAAGCGCTTTGACCTGCCGGACAACAACGAGCAGGCCGTGTATGAGCGCATGATTTCCGAGCGCAACCAGATAGCCGAAAAGTATATCGCGGACGGCAATTATGAAGCCTCAATTATCCGCAACGATGTGGATAAGCAGGTGAATATATCCATCTCAGACGCTGAGGCAAAGGCTGCGGCTTTGGAAGCGGAGGGCGAGAAAATTTATATGGAAATGCTCGCTGAGGCCTATAATACGGACGACAAAAGGGAGTTCTATGAATTCACGCTGGCTCTGGACGCGCTGAAGGCGGCCCTTGACGGCGATAATAAGACGGTTATCATCGGCAAGGATTCTGCACTTGGCAAGTTCCTGCTTGGGGCGGACGCAAATACTGCGGCAGGAACGGAAGAATAAAATCAGCATGAAAAAAAGCGGGCGGCGGACTGCGGGATATTTTCCCGTGTTCGCCGCCCGCCGGTTATTCATTCATCTGAATCGTTGTCATCAAAAGAATAATCGTTAAGTTCTTTAAAATCCAAGAATTCTGCAAGTGTCATATTAAAAGCAAGGGCAAGTTTGTGTAGTGTTTTTACCCGAGGATTTGTCGTATTTCCTCTGACAATATTATCCAATGTTGATTGATTCACATTGCTCATAACAGCCAGTTTATTTACTGTAAAACCGCGTTTTTTACATATTTTTACGCATCCTTTGCCGTTACGCGAATCAGAACGGCAGTCATATCGTCTGTGCGCAGGTTGCGTTCCTTTGCACGATTGACAATGCGTTCGGCCATGACGCGGAGATTTCCGCACATTTCATTTGCCAGCAGCTCGGCAAGCCAAATCCCTTCGTCTGTTTCCGGCGCGATGCCGTCGCTGACCATGACGATGATATCCCCCGCAAGAAGCTGGAACCGCGTCTGCTCTGCGTGGATGGATCGCAGAATGCCCATTGGTGTCGTATTGGAGGAAATGCGGAAAATATTGCCGTCGCGGACGATAAAAGACGGAGCGGCGCCGCTTTTGATAAAGCAGGCTTCCCCCGTAATCAGATCGATTTCCGCCAAATCCACGGTTGCGGAGCACTCATCGCTGCGGCTTCTCAGAAATCCGTTGAGCATTTCCAGTGTAACCGACCTCCGGTTTCCGCACAAAAGCATGCGCTCCAAAAACATGCTGCAGAGCTGTGCTGTGACGGAGGCATCTCTGCCGCTGCCCATGCCGTCGCTAATAATGGCGTAGAAATAATCCTCACGGTTGGCAAACAGGCTGGCGGCGTCGCCGCACATACTTTCCGATTCCTTGTTGTCCTGGGACACGCTCCACTCGGCTTCGAAACAGGGCGCCGCGGTCAGAGACATGGTTACATATTCGTCGCTGATTTCAAAGGACGGCGCGTGATAACGGACTCCCGCTAAATTTTCAAATGTTGTGCGAAGCTCGTCAGCGCCCAAATGCATCCTGTTGAGGTCAACGCCGGCCGCAAGGATACTTTTTTTGCGGCTGCCGAATACCGTTACGTTCTGTGCGTAGAAATCCATGTATTCCATGGCGCGCCGCACACGGCGGCTCAGTGCAATATCCGGCTCAAAATCCTCCGCGTTCTCCTCGATTGCCGCTGTCAGAAGCTTGGATATCGCCTCGTAGTCCATGGCGAAAACCTCTGTTTTGTCCCGAAGAATCTTTTCTTCCAGAAGCGCGGCTGCTGATTCATTCAGCTCCGAAATTATTTTTTCAAGTGAGAGACAGCGGCTTTGCAGACGTTCCGGGACGCTGTTTTTTTCTACCCGTCCTTTCTCGTAAAGGACGGAGGTGAGCTTTTTCAGCGACTTTTCCGTTTCCTCCAGCTCTCTTTCCCAGCAGAGGGAATGATAGCTGCACCGGCTGCAATATTTCTCACAGGTTTCATCGCATAGCTGCTGTAGTTCGCGGACGCAGGGACGCCGCATGCGTTCCGCAAGTCCGTAAAAGGCGCCGGACAGAGAGGAAAAAACTTCTGACATTGCCTGAATTTTTTCTTTGACGCCGCTCTCCCTTTGCCGCGTAACAAATGCCTCACTAAGCGTCGCTTCGTTGGCTTCCGCTGTAGCTTTTCCGCCGTAGAACACATGGGGCAGAAGCTGATACCGTGCAAACGGATAGAAAATTGCGGCTGCGACTAACAGATCGGGCACAACGCTGCGAATGGCGGCGAAGCCGTTGATATACACGGCGTATCCAATACCGGCCGCGCAGGCAACGAGCACGGCTGTGATGCATCCGACGCCCCAAAACACGCCGGACGCGAAGCCGGCCAGCGCGAACAGCGGCGCATAGATGGGATCACAGGCCAGACCGCACAGAAGGCCAATGACACCGCCGCGGAGGATTCCGCCCGTCTTGGAGATATATAAGGTGAAGAAAAACGCGCTGAGAATCTTTAGGGATAAACCGAAAAGCAGCATTCCGTCGAACGAAAGCACCAGTGTAAACAGGACTGCCGCCGTACCTGCCTCACACAGGGCGCCCGCGCGCGGGCCGTCAAAGGCTCCTGTAAAAGCGTATGTCATTGCAGGCACTGCTGCGACTGTGAAGATGGCGGTGACAACTGAAAGAGTGGTAAAACCGGAAAGTATAACCTGGAAAATTGCGAGCAGCAAGGCTGCGATCGCGCCGATGCCGGCCCGCGCTGCCGCATTTTCGCCGAAGATTCCGCCCGGCATCACCGCGTGAAAGAAGTTTTTTAAGAAAAGGTCATTGCTGATATCGCCGGCGGCAGTATTAGCCATAGCGCTGTTCTGATCGTCTGTGCGAAGCTGATTTTTGATTTTCTGCGGCGAATACATGAGGAAACGGCTCAGCAGATATCTTGCGGAGAAGATGAAAACCGAAGCGGCTACCAGAAGCATCATGCTGTCTTGATCGCCGACGCTGCCGAACAGCGTGCCCAGAAAAATAAAGGGAACGTATTTTGTTGCAGCGCAGAGATAAGCAAGGCCGAAGGGATGGATTTGCATCACATGGGCGCGCGAAAACAAAAACGCACAGACGAACTGAGCTGCGCCCATGAGCAGACAGACCGTATAGCGCAGCGAACGCTTTCGTTTTATGGAGATGCTCTTTCGCTTATCTGCCGGCATAGCCTCGGCGTTGAAAAAGTGCCGCCATTTTTTTCGAATATAATCCGCCGTTCCCCGGAAAACGGCTGACGGTTTGTCCGGCGCTTTTGTATTTTTACGTTTGTTTTTTTCGTTTGCCGGTGTTTGAGATGTCATTTTGTACCACGCTCCTCCTGCTTGTCCTTCTGTTTGCCCCATTGTATCACAGTATACAAGCAGAAACAGTCGATTGCTCTGTCGGGAAAAATATCAAAATGATGGGATTTTCTATTGAATGATTCCCTTTTTTTGGTAATTTGTAATTCTTCGTCGAATAAGAATGTATTTTTTATGCTGAATGATCAAAATATTCCCCACTCCTGCGCGGGAAAAAGCAAAAATATGGCAGTGAAAGGTTGGACAACCAATAACTTCCAAATGCAGACGAAAATAAAACAAAAAATGAGCGGTGTATCTATTCGCAACTATGTAAATTCGGCGGCATTGCTTTACTTCTGTCATGACACCGTGAATATTATGACACGATAGGCCTCTTTGCATATCGGAGCTTGTTTTAAGCGGCAGAATGAGCGGACGAAAAAGAATAAAACGGAAGCCCGCGTCATTCAGACAGGCTTCCGTAATGCATACTTTATTCCGAAATTTTTAAAACAGGATGGATCCCAAACGCCCTTACTTTTCCGAGGGAGGTAGATAACCGCTGTCCTTCTTTTTGGGGTGATACTGTGTCAGGGCCCCGCGGACTTCTTCAAGTGTTTTTACCTGATCATGACGTATAGGCGTCCATTCGACGCGTCGGAATAGGGCGACAAACGAGATGGGAATATAGGTAAACATGAAGAGGGGGAATGTAAAAAGGTATAAAATTTTATAGCTTGCTTTGCAATGTATTTGTTTCCATTCGCTGATTGTCGTTATTGTGCCGATAAAGAAAAGGAGAATGTATGCACCCAACAAGGTTTCACCCAGCGACTGCACAACTTCTGCGACATGACGGGCAGACCAGACACCCATTAACAGAGAGGTCATATTAACGAGAACACTCGCAATAGTCAGCAGAATTGCGGGAAAAAGTGTCATGGTCATATCATAGCACGCAAAACTGCCGCTGCGGAATATTTTGCGGAACAGAGATGCTCCGTATTTCCGAAAGACCTGAAGAAATCCTTTTGCCCATCTCATTCGTTGGCGCCATGACTGACGGAAAGATGTTGGCTGCTCGTCGTAAAAAACGGCACTGCCGCAGTACCCGATTTTTTCGTCTGCCAGTATGCTGCAGACGGTAAATTCAATGTCCTCGGTCAGCAGAAAAAATTTCCAGCCCCCGTACCGTGCAAGAATATCACGGTGAAACAAAAAACCGGTTCCGGATACGGCGCAGCTTGTACCCAAGAGCATCCGGGAATTGTTTATATATTTCGCTTCCCGCATGAACCAGAGCGCGTATCCTGCTGATATCCAGTTTCCACTAAAATTTTTGGAATTTCTGTAGCTGGTAACGATACGGTATCCCTCGGAAAAAGTATTGTTCATTTCCCGTATATAGCTTTCGTCCAGCAGGTTGTCGGCGTCAAATACAAAATATCCGTCAAAGGTCTCGGGCGTATAGGTTTCGGTTATCTTACCGAGAAGATAGTCCAGTGCATAGCCCTTTCCCACCCTTTCAAGATTGTTCCGTTCCCACACAACGGCTCCCTCGCGGCGCGCGATGCTTGCGGTGGCGTCTGTACAGTTGTCTGCAACAACAAAAACAGTTACAAGCTCCGGGGGATAATCCTGTGCCCGAATGCTTTGAATCAGGTTTCCGATAACTGCTTCTTCGTTTCGGGCTGAAATCAGAACCGCATAGGAATGTAATTTTTTAGCAGTTGTTTTTTTCTTTTTTAAAAAGAAAGGTACCAAAAGAAAAATGATCTGATAAGCATAACATATCAGAAAGGCGGTTGATATTATGTGGTTAATCAGACGCACTGTTCCCATTTTTCAAACCCGTTGCTTTCTCCGTGCGGAAAAATAGACGGAAATGAACCGGCTGTGAAGCCGGTGTTTCCTTCTTTGATTTTACATGACTTTCCTGCATATGTCAAGAGGCAGTATATTATTCATGAAAAGCTTATCGGCAAAATGAACGATGCTGGATAACAAATCAGTTCTGCTTCGGTCAACCAAATAAAGAAATAGAGCATAGATCCTGCCGGGGGCATAACATTGTTAAAAAAATTTTATATTAGACAGAAAAAAATTATTTAAGACTTGACATTGCTGCGAATATATGGTATACTAATCTATATCAATAAAGAAGAGCGATTCTCCGCTCTCACCGTTGCGGTGTCGTCTGGGAACGGTTTATACTATTTTCCTGCAGTTTCGTTTGCAGTTAGGCAGGCGGAAACTGAGGAGTATTGTGAGGCGGAGATGCAGAGATGTATTTTTCGCTTTTTTTCATGATTTTATGCCGCTGATTCCGTTTGCCTGAGGGTGGCGGTGAAACCCAGCGGTTCTGATGAACAGGGAGGTGCTTTGCAATTAGCACAAAAGAAATGCAGATCAACGAAGCCATTCATGCCCACGAGGTCAGACTTGTCGGCACGGAGGGCGAACAGCTTGGTGTGGTGAAGCTGCCTGACGCTTTGCGGATGGCGTATGACAAGAATCTCGATCTTGTGTTGATAGCCCCGACAGCGCAGCCGCCGGTATGTCGGATTATGGACTACGGACGTTATCGCTTTGACCGTGAAAAGAGGGAGAAGGAAGCGCGCAAAAAGCAGCAGATTGTGAAGGTAAAGGAAATACAGCTTTCCTGTAATATCGATGTTCACGATTTTAACACGCGCGTCAATCACGCCAAAAAATTTCTGCAGGGCGGCGACAAGGTTAAGGTCAGCCTCAGATTCCGCGGCAGAGAGATGAGCCATCCTGAAGTAGGTCTTGAAGTGCTCGAACGCTTTCAGGCTGCCTGCGAGGGAATCGGTACGGCAGACAAAAAACCTGTGAGAGACGGTCGGTTTATGACGCTGTTCCTCTCGCCTGTTAAACAATCTTGATTTGTGTTTCAGCGGCGGGGTCTCCCGTACATTGCAAGTTTTTAAATTGAGGAAAGGAAACATCAAAATGACAGGTGCAAAATTAAAATCACATAAAGCAGCAGCAAAAAGATTTACACTTACCAAAAGCGGTAAGGTAAAAATGAACCATTCTCATCACCGCCACAATTTAGGCCTGAAAAATGCCAAGCGGAAACGTCATCTCCGCAGCCGTGCATATCTGAGCGATTCGATGGCGCCCGCCATCAAAACGCTGATCGCCGCCGGCAAATAAGTTCTTCGGGCACATGCGGTTCGCGTAAGGTGCGGGGCGGTTTTTTCTATCTTGAGTTTTCGGCTCGGTTCTGACGAATTGTAGCTTTATTTTCCCCGCAGTCAATATGCGGTGAGACTGTGAATAATTGATAAGGGCAGACGGATGCTGTGATGAGGCAACGCAGGAGGCACCCGTTCTCCGGTCTGCTGTGAAAGGATGGTCATAAAATGGCAAGAGTAAAGGGCGCTATCATGGCGCGCAAAAGAAGAAACAAGATGCTGAAGCTCGCAAAGGGCTACTGGGGCGCAAAGAGCAAGCATTTCAAAATGGCGAAGCAGGCCGTTATGAAAAGCGGCAATTATGCTTTCGCGGGCAGAAAGATGAAGAAGAGAGATTTTCGTTCTCTCTGGATTACCAGAATTTCTGCTCAGGCTAAGGTAAACGGCATCAACTATTCCAGATTTATGTGCGGCTTGAAAAAAGCGGGCATCAACCTGAACAGAAAAATGCTGGCTGAGTTGGCTGTGTCCGATAAAGCGGCTTTTGCGGCACTGGTTGAGCAGGCTAAAGCAGCGCTTTGATTTCATAATCAATATAACCAAAGCACCGTCAGGCGCTTTGGTTTTTTGTATGGCAGCGGCGTATTGCGGAGACTCTTCTACGGTTGTCTTCTGGCTGCAATGCTCCCATAGAGGCAATGCCGCGGCCGGTATGCAGAAGCTGTGAAAGATAACCGTAATCGCATACAACGGAAAACATGTCTCACTGTTGGGACGGCGGTTTCGCATGTCATATTTGCACAAATACCGAAAAGGCTTGGTGATTCCATGGGAGAAAAAACATTTATATCCAGCAGGCAGAATCCGCTGATTGTTGCCTGCGGAAAATACCGGGATAAAAAATACCGGGATCGTGACGGCGTTTTTCTGTTTGAAGGAAGCAAGCTCCTCGGGGAGGCGCTGTCAGCGGGGATACAGCTCTGCCGCATTTTTGTTGCCGAGTCTGCTTTGACAAGGTATGCCTCCCTGATTGCCGACGCTCAAGCATATCCGTACAGCATTCCGGTATCGGTATGCACAGAGCCCGTTTATGCCAAAATTTCATGCGAAAATTCGCCTGAGGGCATTTTGTGTCTGGCAAAATATATTGACAAATCCGTAAAATCCAATACAATATATAGAAGAAGGGAGACGGAATCGGCAGAGTGTGACCGCTTTCTTCTCTGCGACGGTGTCCGCGATCCCGGAAACCTCGGAACCATACTGCGCACGGCGGCTGCGTTTCGCTGGAACCGCATCGTGCTTTCCTCGGACTGCGCGGATGTATACCACTGGAAAACCGTGCGCGCATCCATGGGCGGTCTTTTTCGGTTGCAGATTGATATGGCAGGCGATCTTGCGTCTTATATTTCCTCCTTGAATAAGCTTGGCTGCCGCATTTATGCTGCTGAGGCTTCGTCCGGTGCATGCCGGATTGATACACTTCGGAAAACTGGAAAAATCGGCATGGTTGTTGGAAATGAGGGGCATGGAATCCGGAAATGCGTGTCAGATTTGTGCTGCGGTGCGGTATCAATTCCCATGCCCGGCGGTATGGAATCTCTGAACGCAGCGGTTGCCGCCTCACTACTTATGTGGGAGCTGATACGGGAAAACAATTGCGGAAATGGCGTCGGCAGCAGTTCTTTTGATCAATAGAATAAACCTGTATCAATCTGTTTACCCATCTACAGCGCCGGAAAGGTATGCCGCCCGGATTTTAGTAAAAAAACAACTGTTTGCAGGAAAGCTTCGGTTATGCGGTAAACGTCAGACAGTATATGTCCGGTTTTTGGTACCATAATCTGAAAAATAACGGCGGTGCGCGGTTTTGCCCGTCCCTTTATTCGGAAAAATATTCTTCGGTACACGGAGAATGTGGATCATAATACACACAAAAATAAATCGGAAAGGACGAAAAAGAGCCTGCAGCTCTCAGGATGTGTAAAATGACAGATAATGTGTATTGGATCTGGTTGTCTTTGACTTGCGGTCTGAATTGCGATGTGGGGGTTCCGCTGCTCTCGGCATTCGGCTCACCCAAAAGTATTTATGAGGCTGATGCAAAAGCCTTTTCGGAGCTGAATTGGCTGAAGCCGGAGCTTATTCGTTCGCTCAGCGACAAATCGCTGGAGCATGCCAAAAGACTGGAGGAATTCTGCATACGAAATACAATCGGTCTTTTGACGTATGACAATCCCTGTTATCCGGAGAGGCTGCGCAGAATACGCCGCGCTCCCATTCTGCTTTACTATAAGGGGAAGCTTCCTAATATTGATACTTCGCTGTGTTTGGCGCTGGTGGGAACCCGTTCAATGTCAGATTACGGCGGCCGTATGGCTTACCGTATCGGTTATGAACTTGCAGTCAGCGGGGCAGTGGTAGTCAGCGGTATGGCGCTCGGTATAGATGGTATGGGGCATCAGGGGGCTCTCGATGCCAGAGGGCATACGATTGCGGTTCTGGGCTGCGGTATTGACCGTGTATATCCGCCGGAGCACAAAAAGCTGATGCAGGAAATATCCGAATACGGGACGGTTTTGACGGAATTTTCGCCGCATGCCGAACCGAAGGGAACCCATTTTCCCATACGAAACCGCATTATCAGCGGGCTTTGTCAGGGGACTGTCGTTGTAGAAGCTGCTGAAAAAAGCGGAGCTCTCATAACGGCTGCAGAGGCGCTGCAGCAGGGCAGAGATGTCTTTGCGCTGCCGGGAGAAATTGATAATCCGAGTTTTTCCGGAAACAACGCCCTTATCAAAGAGGGAGCCAAGCTGATTGAATCAGCCGAGGACATTTTACGCGACTATAAATTTTTATACAGCGACACCGTCCATCCGGAAAGATTGAACGATTCCGAATATTTTGCATATTTTCAAGATAAGATAAAGTACAGGCGTGAGCCGCATGCCAAACGGACGCGCCGTTCGTCCGCGGTGGACTCTGTTCCGCCGTTTATTCCTTTCCCCGATACAGAAGAATTGGTTCCTGTAAAAAAGAAGTCGGCAGGTGGGGAAGCGGCCGAACCGGAATATCGCAGGGGAGAGCCGAATGCGGAGAAACAGAAAGAGGCGTTCAAGACACTTCCTGTCGGGCTGTCAGCGGAAGAAATGACGATCTATGCCGCGCTTGGCAAGCCCAAAACGGTTGATGAACTGACGGCAACCGAGATCCCGGTTGATAAAATTCTCACGATTTTAACCATTCTTGAGCTTGGCGGTCATGTCCGGGCACTGCCCGGCGGTTTTTACGAGAGAAAAAAGAATTAACGGCTTGTTGTCTGCCGCCGGTGACAGCTTTAGTTCATTGCGTTATATAATATTGAATGTAAGGGATTTCCTCAGCCGTCATGCGGCCTGAACTCCTACGGTGTGCCGCCGCAGCCGGTGAGTGTCAGGGAAATCAGATCCTTGCAGGTGCGGCTGGCAGAACGGAGATAATTGAACAATGGCGAATTTAGTGATAGTGGAATCTCCTGCAAAGGCAAGTACCATTAAGGGCTATTTAGGCTCCGGCTACAAGGTAGTTGCCTCCAAAGGACATGTCCGTGATTTGCCTAAGAGCACCTTGGGCATCGACATTGAGGACAATTTCCGCCCGAAATATATCAATATCCGCGGAAAGGGTCCATTGATAAAGGATTTGAAGAAAGAGGCAAAATCCGCCTCCAAGGTCTTTTTGGCAACCGACCCTGACCGCGAGGGAGAGGCGATTTCCTGGCACTTGGCAGCGGCTTTGGGGCTCGATCCGGCAAAAACAAAACGCGTGACATTTAACGAAATTACAAAATCGGCAATTCGTGATGCAATCAAAGCGCCGAGAGATATCGATATGGCGCTGGTAAACTCTCAGCAAACCCGCCGGATTCTCGATCGCATTGTGGGCTACAAGCTCAGTCCGTTCCTATGGAAATCCGTGAAAAGCGGACTCTCCGCCGGCCGTGTGCTTTCCGTGGCTACTCGCGTCATTGTAGACAGAGAAGCGGAAATTCGGGCGTTTTGTCCGGAGGAATACTGGACCATCGACGCAGAGCTGAGCGGTGAAAAAAATGCTATCGTCAAAACAAAATTTTTCGGCGACCGTTCGGGAAAAATTGAGCTGCATAACCAATCTGAAGCGGACACCGTGGTGACGGCAGTCGGCGACGGACCGTTTACCGTTGCTTCGGTAAAAAAGGCGCTGCGGTACAAAAATCCGGCCCCGCCCTTTATCACTTCCACGCTGCAGCAGGAGGCATACCGCCGGCTCTCTTTCCAGTCACAGCGTATCATGCGGGTTGCCCAGGAGCTGTACGAAGGGGTGGATTTGGGGCACGAGAACGGAGGCGTACAGGGCTTGATAAGCTACATGCGTACCGACTCCCTGCGTATTTCCGGCGAGGCGATGGAAGCCGCAAAAGCTTTTATCTGTGAGAAATACGGTGACAAATTTTACCCGGAACAGCCGCGCGTTTACAAATCCAAAAACAACGCTCAGGACGCTCACGAGGCCATTCGTCCTTCCAACATGAAATTTGAGCCTGAGACCATCAAAAAATATCTGACGCCCGATCAGTTCAAGCTATACCGCCTGATTTGGAATCGGTTTCTTGCCAGCCAGATGCAGAGCGCTGAGCTGGATACAATTACGGCGGAGCTGGAGGCGGGCGGATATCTGTTTCATACCAGCGGTTACACTGTGAAATTCAAGGGATATATGACTGTATACGAGGAAACCGAGGAGGCGGCCGTATCTCCAAAGGATGATGCTCCGCAGAAGAGCACGAAGCTTCCGGCGCTGGCTGAGGGGGATATTCTGCCGATGCAAAAGATACTGCCGGCGCAGCATTTTACTGAGCCGCCTCCGCGCTATTCGGATGCGACGCTGATCAAATTCCTTGAAGAAAAGGGGATAGGCAGACCGAGTACGTATACGCCGATTATAACGAATATCATTGCGCGAGGATATGTTACCCGCGAGGGCAAGACGCTGAAGCCTACGCCGCTCGGCGAGGTGACCAACCGGCTGATGATGGAGCATTTTCCCTCTATTGTGGATTATGCGTTTACAGCAAAAATGGAGACGCAGCTCGACGAGGTGGCGCATGGCGAGGTATCCACTGAGCAGATTCTGGGTGAATTTTACGGGGATTTTGAAAAACAGCTCGAAAATGCAGAGGCCCAGGTATCACATGAATCCATTGAGGTGCCTGTAGAGGAAACGGATCAGATCTGCGATAAATGCGGCGCGAAAATGATCGTGAAAAACGGCAGATTCGGAAAATTTGCAGCCTGCCCAAATTATCCGGAATGTAAAAATACGATGCCTCTGGACAACGACGGCAAGCCAGCGCCAAAGGATGCCGTTATCGAAAAAACGGACAAAAAATGTGAGATATGCGGCAGCGATATGGTGTTGAGGGCTGGCCGGTACGGGAATTTTTATGCCTGCTCTCATTATCCTGAATGTAAATTCACAAAGCCGGTGTACAGAGAAACTGGCGTCAACTGCCCGCTTTGCGGCGGAAAAGTCGTGCAGAAGCGCGGCAAGCGAAACGCAATTTTTTATAGCTGTGAAAATTATCCGACCTGTTCCTTTTCCTCTTGGGATATGCCGAGCGAGGAGAAGTGTCCGCAGTGCGGCAAGCCGCTGTTTTTAAAAAAGGCAAAGCAGTATCTCTACTGTCAGGACAAAGCCTGCGGATACCGTAAAGATTTGGAGCCGGATGCACAGGAAACCAATTAAAACCGCTTTCTGTCTGCGGTTTTGTGGAACAAATCATCCGATTTACCTGTATTTCTTTATTGCTGCGGCCAAACGGAGGCATACCTATCATGGAACAGGGACGTTTTGAACCGGAATGCGCGCGAAATGCGTCGTTCGAAAAATTGCCGTCTGTCTCGGAATCTCATATGTCTGAGGGGCGGCGTCATATCAATATTCCGATTTTTCTGCCGCAATATGGCTGCCGTCATCGGTGTGTATACTGCAGCCAGGAGAAGATTACGGGAAAAAAGGGGCCAAAGCCCGGTGAAATTGCAGATGAAATCCGAAAAATTTTGGCAACAGTAGGGCGAGTCGGGACAGATATCGAGATTGCTTTCTTCGGCGGAAGCTTTACGGCGCTGCCGCGGCAGGAGATGACGGCATATCTGGAAACGGCGGCTGTGTTTGTCAGAGCAGGGGAGGCGGACGGCATCCGCCTTTCCACGCGGCCGGACGCCATTGACGGGGAGATTCTCGATATACTGAAGGATTACGGGGTGGGGACGATTGAGCTTGGCATTCAGAGCATGAGTGACAGTGTACTCGAAAGGTGCGGGAGAGGTCATACAGCCGAAGACACCCGCCGGGCCTGCCGGGCAATTACCGGACGCGGCTTTGCTCTGGTGGGGCAGATGATGACCGGGCTGCCCGGCTCCTCTGCTGAGGACGAAAAATTGACCGCCGCGGAGATTGCCGCTATGGGCGCTTCTGCGGCCCGTATTTATCCGACCGTTGTCTTTGAGGGGACGCTCCTTGCCGGAATGATGCGCAGTGGTGTTTACATCCCGCCGTCTTATGAGGAATCTGTCATGCGTGCCGCGGGTGCGCTCCGCATTTTCGCGGACAGAGGGATACCAGTGATACGGATCGGTTTGTGCGAGAGCGAATCTCTGCACACGTCCGGGGGAATTGTTGCGGGAGCCTACGTCCCGTCTATGGGAGAGGAGATTCGCAGTGAGGTCTGGTTTTCGCTTGCGGACGAGGCTCTGTCAGCCGCACAGCTCCCGAAAGACAGCCCGGTGACGCTCTGCGTTCCGAAAGGCGCGGTATCTCAGATGACGGGCAGGGGACGTGGGATTCTGAGAAGGCTGGAAAACAGATATTCGCTTGCGAAAATACATGTGAGGGGTGAGGATATATCTCCCTGGCATCTGACGCTTGCTGTCGAATCAGCGGCCGCCGCTGATCCGGCATCCTCCTGAATTTTACAGGTTGAAACGCGTCGGCTGTTTCGAAGCCGTCTGATTCTTTTCCCGATATGCTGTAAAAGCGGTATAGGACCGATACATATCTGTGAAGCAGAATCGCCTTGGTGTGAAAGATATTTTACAGGAATGCCGCCTGTATCCGTCGCTTTCCGGAGCTGCGGGCGAGAAAAGCGAAGAAAAGCTGAGGAAAGGAACTAATTTGATGGAATTGCATGTATACGGGGGCGGACTGGCAGGCTGTGAAGCCGCGTGGCAGGCGGCCAGACGTGGAATTTTCGTCAGGTTGTTTGAAATGAAGCCGAAAAAGTTTTCGCCGGCTCATCACTCGCCGGGGTTTGCGGAATTGGTTTGTTCGAACTCTTTGAGATCGGCGCAGACAACAAATGCGGTAGGACTTCTCAAGGAGGAGATGCGGCTTTTGGGATCGCTTGTCATGGAGGCAGCGGATCAAACACAGGTGCCGGCGGGCTCGGCGCTTGCCGTTGATCGGGAGGCCTTCTCCGTCTATATTACGGAAAAGCTGGAAGCCTGTCCTTTTATAGAAATTGTTCGTGAGGAGATTACCTCAATTTCAGACAATGCGGTTGCCATAGTCGCTACGGGACCGCTGACCTCCGATACTTTTGCAGATTATCTGCAATCGTTTGTCGGGTACGAAAGCCTTTCGTTTTTTGATGCCGCTGCGCCCATTGTGGATGCGGCGACAGTCGATAGGAACAAGGCTTTTCTGGCTTCCCGATACGGCAAAGGGGAGGCGGCCTATCTCAATTGTCCTATGACAAAAGAAGAATACGATCGCTTTTATGAGGCGCTTGTATCAGCGCCGGAGGCGCCGCTCAAGGATTTTGACAGGGAATCGCAGAAACTCAAGGTTTTTGAGGGGTGTATGCCGGTGGAAGTTATGGCGCGGCGCGGCTATGAAACACTGCTTTACGGACCGATGAAGCCAGTAGGACTCCCGGATCCCAGAACCGGACGCGAAGCGTACGCCGTGCTGCAGCTTCGGGCAGAGAATCGTGAAAAAACCATGTACAATATGGTGGGTTTTCAAACGCATCTCACCTTTGAAGCGCAGAAGCAGGTGTTCCGTCTGATACCCGGTCTGGAGAAAGCTGAGTTCATGCGGTACGGCGTGATGCATCGCAACACGTTTCTGAATTCTCCGAAACTCTTGGCGCCGGATTATTCCATGCGGGAACGCGGGAATGTTTTTTTTGCAGGTCAGATGACAGGCGTAGAGGGATATGTGGAATCCGCTGCCTCAGGGCTGGTGGCTGGTATCAATGCAGCCCGCAGAATTTCCGGAGCGGAGCCGTTCTTCTTTTCTGCGGAAAGCATTATCGGTGCCCTGGCCGCCTATGTAGCCGGCGGTCAGAGTGCGGATTTTCAGCCGATGAACGCCAATTTCGGTTTGATTGCGGCCCTCGGGGAGCGCGTCAGGGGCGGAAAACGCGCACGGCTACAGCGGTATGCAGAACGTTCGCTTTCCTATATTACCCGAGCTGTATCGGAGCTTGATTTAAGCGTTTAAACAGCCGGATCCAGCGATGAAACAGGCAAAAGACAGCCGAAATGAAAGAAAATCCGCTTTTTGCCGCTTAAGGTGTGCGGATTTTATTAGAGCGGTGAAGCTGAACGGAATAAAAGAAAAGGAGTTCAAGGGAGTCTATGAAAATAATCATTGACGCTATGGGGGGAGACAATGCGCCGGGGGAAATTGTACGCGGTGCTGCCTTGGCTGCGAAGGAGCTGAAAGCTTCTGTTATACTCGTAGGAAATGAATCGATAATTCGACGGGAGCTCGGTGCGTGCGGTGATCAGAATCTTATCGGGGCGGGACTTGAGCTTGTGCATGCCGACGAGGTAATTACCATGGAGGATGATCCCTTTGACGTGGTGCGAAAGAAAAAGAAATCCTCCATGGCAGTGGGGCTGCGGATGCTGGCTGACGGCAAAGGGGATGCGTTTGTCGGCGCGGGCAATACGGGCGCGCTGTTCACGGGCGCTACGATGATTGTCCGGGCCTGTAAGGGTATCCGGCGCGCGGCGATTGCAACCGTCATTCCGTTCGAGAGACCGATGCTGCTTTTGGATTCCGGGGCGAATATTGTGGTGACCGCAGAATACATGGAGCAGTTTGCCTTTATGGGTGCGATTTATATGGAAAAAATTTGCGGGGTGAAGAATCCGGCGGTCGGACTTTTGAACAACGGTACGGAGGCGCATAAGGGAACACCGGTATATGTGGAGACACATGAGCTTCTCGCCAGGTCACCTTCTCTGAATTTTGTCGGCAACGTCGAAGGAAAGGATTTACCGAAAGGCAAATGTGATGTCCTGGTAGCCGACGGTTTTACCGGAAACGTAACCCTGAAGCTGGTGGAGGGAATGGGCGCTTTCATGATGAAAAAGATAAAGTCCCTGTTCCTCTCGAATATCGCCACAAAAATGACGGCGCTTTTTATGAAAAAGCAGTTTATGCAGCTGAAAAAGGATTTTGACGCCTCCGAGTACGGCGGCTCGCCCTTTCTCGGCATCTCAAAGCCGGTCATCAAGGCGCATGGCAGCTCTGATGCGCTGGCCATTAAAAACGCTGTCAGGCAGGCGATGGCGTATATTGACACAGGCGTGACAGAGGAGATTGCACGCCGTGCAGAAAAATATGTCAAACGCAAGCCCGGCGATACCGAGGAGCGTTCGGAGTAAATTGCCGGCGCCAAAGGCATAATATTCTTGGTATATATATTCTTTGAAAACGCAGCGGACGAGCCGATCGGCTTTGGTGAAGAACAGCTTCGTCAATGCAAAGCTGCCGCTCAAACTGGGATGTAAACGACTGCTCGAAATTGGCAGTCTGAACAATCCGGCGGGCCGTTAAACGGAAGAAAACAGTGCATACAATGCGCGCAGTTTCCAATCCGCACATCCGGAGAAAGGAATCCTTTGCCGCGGCAGAGGTACGGAGAAAAATGCAGGACAAGCGTCAAATACAGGAAAAGGAGTATCCCCTTGAGGAGGGGCTTCTGGAGAATACGATAGGCTATCATTTTAAAACACCGGCGCTTCTGAAAGAAGCACTGACACACTCCTCCTATGCAAATGAACTGAAAACAAAGAATTTGTCGTGTATATGCAATGAACGCCTTGAATTTTTCGGAGATAGTATTTTGTCCATCATTGTAAGCGAATATTTGTTCGAACGGTTTGAGGATTTGCCTGAGGGGAGTTTGACCAAGCTGAGGGCGTCTGTTGTTTGCGAGGACGCTTTGTATAAATATGCCTCCAACATACGGCTGGGCGATTACCTGTATCTGGGCCACGGGGAGGAGCAGACCAACGGCCGTCAGCGCAAATCAATTCTTGCCGATGCCTTTGAAGCACTGCTTGCAGCGATGTATCTTGACAGCGGAAAGGCTGAGGTACAAAGGTTTTTAATGCCTTTTGTCAAGGCGGATATCGAAAATATGAAGCATATGAAAACCGTCGATTATAAAACGCTGCTGCAGCAGATTGTTCAGCAGCAGCCGACGGAAATGCTGGAATATGTGCTTGTCAGAGAATCAGGCCCGGATCACGACAAGGTTTTTGAAACAGAGGCCAGGTTGAACAGCAATGTCATTGGCCGCGGCATCGGGAAAAGCAAACGGGAATCGGAGCAGCTTGCCGCCTATGAAGCGCTGCGGCTTTTTGGGGAGAATGTCTAAACTGGAGGCTGCCTTTGCATAAATTATGATATTTTTATGTGGATATTGTAGGCATCGTGTTCAGAATACCGAGAGCGAACGGCTTCCGAAATATATATGAGTGTTGTTTTTAGACGGTATGGACGGAAGCTGACAATGGCTGTCTGCGGAGCATAAGCCTGTTATATGACGGTCGGTTTTTCGGTTCGCAAGGTATTTTCGGAATTTTCGAGTTGTCTCAGATGTGTTTTTCGTGAGGATGCCGCATGACTACAGAAAGGAGGTGTGCGCTGTGCTGCTGAAGTCTCTTGTTTTGCAGGGATTTAAATCTTTTCCCGACAGAACGGTTCTTCACTTTGACCGCGGGACAACGGTTGTTGTCGGACCAAACGGCAGCGGAAAATCGAATATATCAGATGCAATGAAGTGGGTTTTGGGAGAAATCTCCTCCAAAAATCTCCGTGGAAGCCGTATGGAGGATGTCATCTTCGGCGGTACGGATAATCGTCGGCAGATGGGGTTTGCCGAGGTATCGGTTACCTTTGACAACACCGGTGCAGCCGGTCAGCGTCTTGCCTCCGCTTATGATGAGGTTACGGTTACCAGACGCTATTACCGCTCGGGAGACAGCGAATACCTGATAAACAAGCAGGTTGTTCGCCTGAAGGATGTCCATGAGCTGTTTATGAATACAGGTATCGGCCGCGAGGGTTATTCCATCATCGGGCAGGGAAAAATTGCCGAAATCATCTCGCAGAAGAGCGAAGAAAGACGGAATATTTTTGAGGAGGCTGCCGGTATTTCGAAATACCGATACAAAAAACAGGAGGCAGAAAAAAAGCTGTCGGCAGTCGGGGAGAATCTCCTGCGGGCAGGGGATATTCTGAAGGAACTTGAGGGGCGCGTCGGACCGCTGGAAAAGGAGGCGGCAAAGGCGCGGCAATATCTGGATCTGTTCGGTGAAAAAAAGCAGACGGATGTCTCTCTCTGGCTGTATGATATGGCGGTTCTCCGTGCGGAAATCGAGGAGAGGGAGAAGCAGCTTGTTCTGTCTAAAGAAGAGTACGACCGCGCGGAGGAGCTGCTGACAGATCTTGAGGGCAGGAGCGATCATCTTTATCAGCTAACGCTGAAGGGCAAGCTGCGCGTTGAGGAAATTACCGCGCAGGCCTCCTCCTTGACTGAGGACTCTTTGAAGCGTGAGGCTGAGATTAAGGTTTTGGAGAATGAGATTGGGCATATTGACGGGACGATTTCCGCACATGCCGAGAATCAGGCCGGACAGCAGACACGGCTAACGGCTTTACGGGAAGATTTGGAGAAGGCTGAGGCGTCTTTGGGTGATGCTCTGCGCGCATGGGAGGAGCTTTATGCGAAAACAGAACTGGAATCAGCCAAAACGCAGGAATATGACAGCGCGTTGGATGCCTGCTATCGCCTGCTTGCGGAGACATCCGACGGAATCAGCGCTGCTGAAAAGGCTGCGCACGAATGGGAAGTACAGCTTTCCGTTTTGAAAAACAGCGGAGAAACCGACAGCCGCAGGCGCGAAGAGGTCGAGGAGAGCCGGAGCCGGTATGAGGAGAGCATTGTCTTAATTGAGGAACGCTGCCGGAAGGCACGCGAGGCTCTGGACGGATACGGCCAAAAACGCGCGGAATTGGAAAAAGAAACGGCTTCCCACAAAGAATCGCTTGATGCCCTCAACCGGGAAAAGGAGGAAGTTGCCGCGCGTCAGAATACGCTGTTCCTTGAGTATACATCTGCCAAAAACAGAATAGAAGCGCTGTCCCGCATGGAGGATTTGTTTGAGGGATACGCGCGCAGCGTCCGCTTTCTGATGCAGGGCTATGAGGCGGGAAAGCTACCCGGCAACGCAGTGCTGTACGGACCGGTTTCCAGACTGGTTTCGGTTGAGGCGCGTTATGCAACGGCTGTGGAAACGGCGCTCGGCGCCAACATTCAGAATATCGTAACGGCTGATGAAACCTCTGCAAAAGCTGCGATTCAGTATCTGAAAAGGCACAGTGCCGGTCGGGCGACTTTTTATCCTCTGACCACGCTGCGTCCCGTGCCTCTGAACATCAATCTGAAAGAGGTTTCCGCTCTGCCGGGATATCTGGGAGCAGCCGACGCGCTGGTTTCCTGTGAGGAGGCATACCGGGTGGTTGTGCGCAGCCTTCTCGGACGAACGCTTGTCGCGGATGCCATCGATCATGCCGACAGAATTGCGAAACATTGTGATTATAAAGTGCGCGTTGTAACGTTGGACGGCCAGGTGATCAATGCGGGAGGCTCCTTTACCGGCGGTTCGGTCAGGCATGACAGCGGTATGCTTACGCGGAGTATGGAGATCGAAAAGCTCCGGACATCGTGCGAGGAGCTTTCCAAACAAATGACAGCTTGCAAGGAAGAGCTTGGACAAATGGATGAGGAAGGGCGAAAACTGCAGGAGAAGCTTGAGGACATCAAGGCAAAACGCGGTATGCTGACTACGCTGATTCAGGCAGAAGAAACCCAGCTTCAGGTAATGGAAGCCCAGTTAGACAACGACAGGGAAATGCTGGCATCTCTTCTCAGCGAGGCGGAAAAGCTGACGGACGCTGGTCTGCTGCATGCAGAGGAGCTGAAACAGGCGGAGACAGCTTGGAAGCAGGCGATGGAATCTGCAGAAACGCTCCGAAAGGATCAGGCAGCGGCCGAAGAAGAACGGGAGCGGCTGGCAGCAGCGCTTTCTGAAGCGCAGAAATCGGAAAACCGACTGCGCATTCGTTTGGCGGAATTAGGAAAGGACAGAGAACAGGCGGAGATCGCGGTCAGGCAAAAGCAGGATTTCATTTCGGAGACGGAAAACAGGAGCAGACAGCTTACGGAGGAGACTGCGAGGCTGGAGGAAAAGCGGGCGGAGCTGACCTCTCTTGTCGAGGATTACCGAGCGGAAAACGCGGCGGCATCCGATTCCCAGCGCGATTTGGAGACGGAGAAGATGCGGATACGCGAGGAGAATGCATCTCTTGAACAGTCCTATGAGGAGGTTCGCAGGCGCATTAAGGAAGAGAGTCACACCAAAGAGCTTTTGTTTCAAAGACTCACAAAGGAGGAAGCGAAGCACGCCGCCTCTCTTGGTGAACGGGAAAAGAAAACAGCGGCTCTGTGGGACAGCTATGAACTGACATATACGACAGCCTCTCAGCTTGCCTATCCTGCCGTCACCGCTGAAACCCATGATGTACATATGGCGCGGCAAGCGGAACTGAAACAGAAAATCAAAGCTCTAGGGCCCGTGAATGTCGGCGCGATTGAGGAATATGCTGAGGTAAAGGAACGTTATGATTTCATGTGCGGACAGGCGGAGGATTTGCGGCTCTCCCAAACGGAGCTTTCCTCGATTATTGACAGACTGGAAGAGGAGATGCGCACTCGATTTACGAGTGTCATGGAGGAAATCAATCGGAATTTTCGCGTGGTTTTCCGTGAACTGTTCGGCGGAGGGCACGCGGAGCTTGTGCTGACGGAGCCGGACAGAGTGCTTGAAAGCGGTATTGAAATCCGTGTTGCGCCGCCGGGGAAAATCATTAAGAATATGATGCTGTTGTCGGGCGGAGAGCAGTCGTTTGTCGCAATTGCGCTGTATTTTTCCATCCTGAAGGTGAATCCTTCGCCGTTCTGCATCCTTGACGAGATAGAAGCCGCACTTGACGAGGTCAATGTGGACAAGTTCGCGGAATATCTCCGAAAATATTCCGACAAAACGCAGTTTATAGTCATTTCGCACCGCCGCGGTACCATGGAAATCGCGGATCGGTTGTACGGTGTGACGATGTATGAAAAGGGGATTTCTACGGTTCTTACGGTGAACGCAAACGAGGTAGGAAGCTTTATGGCGGAAAAATGATGAGGCGGATCAATCGAAGTTTCGGTGTTGGGGTTAATTCCCTTCCGCTGAACTGCCGCTTGACGGCGCAAGAATTCTGATTGAATAAACAGACATATAAAGATGCATCCGGACAATCCGTTCTGTGGTGAATTGGCGGAAGCGGTTCCGGCATCAGAGCCATACGAATTTTGAAGAAAAGGGAGAGTGTTACATGGGCTTTTTTGAAAAATTAAAGAAAGGGCTGGCGAAAACAAAGCAGGCGATTTTTAGCCAGGTCAACGATTTGTTTTCCATGTTTGTCCGCGTGGATGAGGATCTTTTTGAAGAACTTGAAGAATTACTTATCTGTGCGGATGTCGGCGCGGCGTCGACAGAGGAGATTCTAAATCGGCTGCGCGAGCATGTCAAAAGAGAACGCATCACGGAGCCTGAGGCAGCGCGGGCAGCGCTGATGGATATTCTGGAGGATATGATAGGAGAAGGCGGTGAGCTTGAGCTTTCGAGGACGCCTGCCGTAATCCTGGTAATCGGCGTCAATGGCGTCGGAAAAACTACATCCATTGCAAAAATTGCGCACTGCCTCAAACAGGATGGCAAGCATGTCATACTTGCTGCGGCAGATACCTTCCGGGCTGCAGCCATAGATCAGATTCAGGTGTGGGCCGACCGGGCGGGCGTTGAGCTTGTACGCGGTAACGAAGGGGCAGATCCGGCTTCCGTCGTTTATGACGCGGCTAACGCAGCCAAAAGAAAACAAGCCGATGTTCTGATTGTTGATACAGCAGGACGGCTGCATAACAAAAAGAATTTGATGGACGAGCTGGCAAAAATCAACCGTGTGTTAGGCAGGGAACTGCCGGACAGCAGTCGTGAAACACTGCTTGTACTGGATGCCACAACCGGTCAGAATGCTGTTGTGCAGGCAAAGGAGTTTAAAAACGCGGCGGAGCTAACGGGGCTTGTATTGACGAAGCTTGACGGGACGGCAAAAGGCGGAATTGTGTTTTCCGTTAAAAAGGAGCTGGAGTTGCCTGTGAAGTTCATCGGTGTTGGTGAGACGATGGAGGATTTGCAGCCGTTCTCTGCGAAAGACTTTGTAAGGGCTTTGTTTGAAGTATAGGTTTCAAAAGAAATGTTTCATTTTTATTAGATTGACGGATGGAGAAGTTTTGTTTTGTACAGCCAATCTAAGGTGCGTTTGCGTGCGGTTGTTAGGCTGGTCTGAGCAGAAAGCGCCGGCCGGGGAAGCTATCAGTTTTCTTCTGAAAAAAGAACCGGAAAAGTCCGGATACGGCAGATTACCGCTGTATGTTCTAAAATTTTACTTTTGATGAAAGGGCACATTCCATGAAAATTGTTTTGGCATCCCGAAATGCGCACAAAATAAGGGAGTTGGAAAATTTTCTCCGGCCGGTGATACAGCCGCTGGAGCTGCTGAGCTTAAATGACATCCAAATTACGGATGAAATTGAGGAGACAGGAACGACTTTTGAGGAAAATGCTGTTTTAAAGGCGAGAGCCGCCGCTTCACGCGGGTACATCAGCATTGCCGACGACAGCGGGCTTGAGGTGGACGTGCTCGGCGGCGAGCCAGGAGTGTATTCTGCCAGATATGCGGGAGAACCCTGCAACGATGTGAGGAACAATGAAAAGCTGCTGCAAAAAATGGCAGAGGTTCCGGAAGAAAGCAGGGGAGCAGCGTTTGTTTCCGTTATCGCTTGCATATTGCCGTGGCGAGCCGATGAACCCATAGTGGCGCGGGGAATCTGCCGCGGCGTTATACTGACCGAGCCGCGCGGTGCAGGTGGTTTCGGATACGATCCGCTTTTTTGGTATCAGCCGTTATGCAAAACCTTTGCAGAACTGTCGCCGGAGAAGAAAAACAGTATCAGCCACCGTGCCCGAGCGATGGAAATTTTCATTCGGCTTATCAAAGACACGCTGGATAAGTATCCTATACCGGAAGGATTTTGACGGCAAGGTGCAATGCCTATCCGCAGGAGACGTATGGCGCGGAACTTTTGGGGTACGGAGAAGAAGGGGCGGAGAGGAGGGCAACTGTTCAAACAGTGTGCTGTATTCACGAGAAGCCGACAACAGAAACAACAGACGGAGGTATTCATGACTAGCAAACAGAGAGCCTATCTGCGCCGGCTGGCGCATCCGCTGGACACCATCTTTCAGGTGGGCAAAGGCGGGATAACGGAAAATATGCTAGAGCAGATTTCAAATGCTCTTGAGGCGCGGGAACTGATCAAGCTGCGTGTGCTTGACAACTCAGGGTATGGCGCACGCGAGGCGGCTGAGGAAGCCGCTGCGGCGGTACAGGCCGAGGTCGTTTGTGTGACGGGGACTCGCTTTGTTTTATACCGTCCGTCTCAGAATCATAAAAAAATTGACTTGAAGCAAATGCCTGCTCAGTGACAGAGCGTGGAACCTAAAAGAATAGGGATTGATTTTTAGGTAGGTGTTTTGATCTGCCCCGGCGGACGTTTTTTCATACTGTAATTATTACAGCATCAATCGATTTCCACCGATCACTCCTCTTCCTTTTGGTCGATGTTATATCTGTTAACGGGCAGTTTTTGTAGCTGAGTCTTACATCGTAGGACAAATAATCCGTCACCATTTGGACGAGCCACTGCTCTTATGATGATATATATGCACAGACGTTCGGACTGCGGGCTGTTTTTTCAAAATGCTGTCCTTTCAGGGAGAGTTTATCTGATTTTCGTTATATTTGCGTGACAATGGGGCTACAATATGAATGAAGGAAAAATACAGGTCAAAAGTGCGGAAAACTGCTGTGATACCGGGAAAAACAGCCGCAGGAGAATCGGCATATACGGCGGTACGTTTGATCCGCCTCACTGCGGTCATGTATCCGCTGCCAAGGATTTCGTATCTCAATGCGGTCTTGATGTTCTTTACGTGCTTCCGGTAAATATCCCGCCGCACAAGGCGGGGGCATCGGCTTCACCGGAACAGCGACTGGAAATGCTTCGCCTCGCCTTTAAAGAAGTACAGGCGGATGATGAAAGAATACACATTTCGGATTTTGAGCTGCACCAGCCGGGAAAAAGCTATACAGTTTTTACACTTCGGCATTTTCAGAAGCAGGGAAAGCTGTTTCTCTTGGTGGGAACAGATATGTTTCAGACACTTGAAAGCTGGCATCTGGCGCCTGAAATTTTCCGCTTGGCAACGGTTGTCCATGTACGGCGCGGGCAGGAGGACAGTGAAAAAGCGCTTGAGGAACGGAAATGCTATTATGAACAGAACTATTCCGCCGAGATCATTGGATTAAGACATACGCCTCTTGAGGTTTCTTCTACGGAAATCCGCAGAATGCTGGCCAAAGGCGTTGATACGTCGCGTTATCTTCCCAAATTGGTTGCCGAATATATAAAAATTCATGAATTGTATAATATATAGTCAAATGTGAAAGGTATAATGATGAAGTTAAGCGAAGAAATGTTGCAGGTTGTACGGGAGCGTCTTCCGCAGTTTGCGGACGGCAGGCGCCTGGAGCATATTTATGCAGTGGAGCAGGAGTGCGGAAATCTTGGAAAGCTGTTCCTTGCCTATCCCGCTCTGTTTTCGCCGGAGGATGAACTCAGACTCAGGCTTGCGGCGTTGCTTCACGATCTGACCAAGCAGAAAACAATGGAGGAGCAGCTCGCGCTGTGCAGCGCCCTGAAAATCAGCCTGACACCGTATGAGAGGATAACAAAAAAGGTTTTACACGCCAAAACCGGTGCAGCGCTTGCCCGCAGATTGCTTGACGAATGGTTTGGATCAATGAACGGGCTGGAGCCGGTTTTTTCTGCGGTGCTGTACCATACGACGGGCAAGGCGGACATGTCGCTTATTGAAAAGCTGCTGTATCTTGCTGATTACATAGAGCCGACGAGAACGTTTTCAGACTGCCTGCTTCTTCGACAGCGGTTCTATCAGGATATTGAAAAGGCCGGGGCGTGTCAGGTCACACTGCTTGCGCACCTTGATGCGGTTCTGCTTCTTGCTTTTGATCTGACGATAAAGGATTTATTGGAGAATGAGAAGCTGATCCATGAAGATACGCTCGCAGGGCGCAACTTTATTCTCCGTAGCCGTATGACAGGTGCAGCCTGCGAGTGTGAATACAACCGAATGTAAAGAGGATTGCATGGAAAATAGAAAAAATGCGAAGACACCGAAAAAGCAGCCGGAGATCTGCAGCCGCAGATCTGCCGTGAAAAACTCCGGGGAGCTGAGTGCAGGCCGGAAAGCGGCCGCGGCCGCCGGCAAGGGCGTCGGCGGCAGAAGAGGTGCGGCTTCGGAGGAGGATAAGGTTATTGGAGCGCTTGCCCGCGCAAAACGGCAACGGGAGAAAAGAAAGAAATCGATAGCCGTTATAATTGTCTGTGCTGTTGCAGTTCTGTCCGTCATTTTGACGGTTGCGGGATATTTAATTTGGTACCACCCCTCAATATCCAATACACCTCGCTTTCCGACAGACGGGACGGGCAGCGGAACAGGCGATGATTATGTACCGGTCATACAGAGCGATTATACCAGAAAGGATCGTGTATATAACTTTCTGGTCATCGGTATCGACAAAGCGGCAACGCAGGCCGATGTGCTGATGCTGGTTTCCTTCAATGCCGCTGAGAATACGCTGAATGTGGTGTCGCTGCCGCGCGATACGTATATCGATGCAGACGGCCGCAGCAGTCACCGGATCAACGCCTATCTTGCGGGAAGCTATGCGCTTGCGCTCCGGGAGGACGATGCGGAGCCTTATGTCACCGCTATCGAAAGCTTTGTGAGCATGGTGGAAAGCAACTTATGCGTACAAATTGACAACTATATCTGCATGGATACGGCGGGATTCCGTGATATTATCAATGCGCTCGGCGGTTTGGATATCGACGTGCCGTTCGATATGGAATATGAAGATCCGGAGCAGAACCTGTACATTCATCTGAAGGCGGGACCGCAGCATTTGGACGGCGCACAGGCAGAGCAGTTTGTAAGATTCCGCAAAGCATATGCGACGGGTGATATCGGCAGAATTTCGGCTCAGAAAATCTTTTTGACCGCGCTTGCCAATCAGATAAAAGAAAATCTGTCGGTAGAGGTCATTACGGAAACGGTTAAAGCTCTCATGAATTACGTGACGACGGATCTTTCTGTGCTTGATGCGGTGTATTACGTCAAGGAGGCGTACGATGTACCGCTGTCCTCTATCCGTTATATAACGATGCCCGGAATGGGTGTCAGAAGCCCGTCCGGCGCGTCTTTTTATGTGTTATACCGCGAGAATGCCTTGGATATTGTCAACCGGTATCTAAACGTGTTTAAGGACGATATTCGGGACGAGATTTTCGACAGCAGGAACGTGTTCGGCAATGTCGGGGCAAGCTATATAGACGAGGTTTATCAAACACCGTATCAGGATCTGGATAACGATATACTGTCTGCCGAGGATGTCGATAAGAATTCGGTTGATATTCCGATTATTGAATAAAGTCAGAAAGCGAAGGAACAACAAAACATGGATATGGAAAAAAATACCGAAGAAATCAGAGACCTTTCGACTGCGTCTCCCAGAGAGCTGGCAGACAGAATTGTTGAGCTTCTTGATGCAAAAAAGGCGCAGGAAATTAAACTGCTCTCAGTTGAGGAGCAGACAATTCTGGCGGATTATTTTATCCTGTGCACCGGAAATTCCAATACTCAGGTCAAGGCGCTTGCCGGAGAGATAGAATTCAAATTAGAGCAGGCGGGAGTACATCTCCGCCGTATGGAGGGATATCAGGAGGGAACTTGGGTTGTAATGGATTATTCCTCGGTCATCCTGCATATTTTTCACAGGGAAACACGGGATTTTTATCAGTTGGAAAAATTATGGTCCGATGCGGAAAACGTGGATCTGTCAGCGCTGAATAAATAATATACCGTTCTCGTCTGCGATGGCCGCAAAAATGTTTCAGCGGTGATGTATCTGACGGATAAGGCCCTGCGGCCTTCTGCGGTATTGTTATCATAACAGAACGGCTTTTTATGCGGGAATGTTTGTAATATATTTTAGAAACAGAACGAATTGACCGTATAAAATCCTAAGAAAAGAGGTCAAAAAATGAAGCATGACTATCTGAATATTGAGAAGAAATGGCAGGATCGCTGGGAAGAAGCACATGCGTTTGAGGCGTCTGAGGATACCTCAAAGCCGAAATATTATGCTTTGGTGGAATTTCCGTATCCCTCCGGACAGGGCCTGCATATCGGACACCCTCGCCCGTATACCGCGCTGGATATTGTGTCGAGAAAAAAGCGGATGCAGGGGTACAACGTACTGTTCCCGATGGGGTGGGACGCTTTCGGACTTCCGACAGAGAATTATGCCATTAAGAATAAAATTCATCCGCGCATTGTGACGGAGAAGAATGTCTCCCGCTTTAAAGGGCAGTTGAAAATGCTCGGGCTCAGCTTTGACTGGTCGAGAGAAATCAATACGACAGATCCCTCATATTACAAATGGACGCAGTGGATATTTTTGCAACTCTTTAAACGCGGACTTGCCTACAAAAAGGAAATGAATGTCAATTTTTGTACGTCCTGCAAGGTCGTACTGGCCAATGAAGAGGTGGTCGGCGGCGTATGTGAACGCTGCGGCAGCGAGGTCATCCACAAGATCAAAAGTCAGTGGATGTTAAAGATTACAGAATATGCCGATCGCCTTATTGATGATCTCGCAGATGTGGATTTTATCGAGCGTGTCAAAACGCAGGAGATCAACTGGATTGGCCGTTCCTACGGCGCGGAGGTGGTGTTCCGCTCGACAGAGGGCGACGGCATCACGGTATATACGACGCGGCCGGATACGCTGTTCGGCGCGACTTACATGGTTATAGCACCGGAGCACTCCCTGATTGAAACATGGAAGGATGCGCTGAATAATTACGGTGAAGTCGCGGCATACCGCGAGGCGGCTGCGAGAAAATCGGATTTTGAACGGACGGAGCTGGCGAAGGACAAGACAGGCGTACGGCTTGACGGCGTTCGTGCGATAAATCCCGTCAACGGCAGAGAGATACCGATCTTCGTGTCTGATTATGTCCTGGCTACATACGGGACGGGCGCGATTATGGCAGTTCCGGCACACGATACGCGCGACTGGGAATTCGCAAAAAAATTCGATTTGCCGATCGTTGAAGTAGTCGCAGGCGGGGATGTCGAGGAAGCTGCATACACGGACGTTGCGGACGGTGTTTTGGTAAACTCCGGTTTCTTGGACGGCCTGCGGGTGGCAGAGGCCAAGGAAAGGATTACCGAGTGGCTTGCGGAAAAAGGAATCGGCCGCAAGAAAACGAATTACAAGCTGCGGGACTGGGTATTTTCCCGCCAGCGGTATTGGGGTGAGCCGATTCCGCTTGTGTATTGCGAGCACTGCGGATGGCAGCCGATTCCGGAATCCGAGCTGCCGCTGAAGCTTCCCGAGGTGGAGGAATACGAGCCGACGGACAACGGAGAATCTCCGCTGTCCAAGATCGAGGATTGGGTGAATACCACATGTCCGCAATGCGGCGGACCGGCGCGGCGCGAAACGGATACCATGCCTCAGTGGGCCGGTTCCTCGTGGTACTTTCTGCGGTACTGTGATCCTCATAATGATAAGGAGCTGGCGTCAAAGGAAGCGCTTCAGTATTGGATGCCGGTTGACTGGTATAACGGGGGGATGGAGCACGTTACCCTGCATCTGCTGTATTCCAGATTCTGGGCAAAGTTCTTGTACGATATCGATATACTGAAATGCAAGGAACCGTATCAGAAGCGTACGGCACACGGAATGATTCTGGGCGAAAACGGCGAAAAAATGTCGAAATCCCGCGGAAATGTCATCAATCCTGAGGATATTGTTAGAGATTACGGAGCGGATGCACTCCGCCTGTATGAAATGTTCATCGGAGATTTCGAGAAATCAGCGCCTTGGTCTCCCGCAAGCATACGCGGCTGCAAGCGTTTGCTTGAGAGAACGGCAGGCCTGACTGAGATTGCAAAGGGAGCCGGCGTGACGCCGGCGCTGGAAAAGAGCTTTCACAAGACCATCAAAAAGGTGACGGAAGACATTGACGATATGAAGTTTAATACGGCAATAGCAGCGCTGATGGCTCTGATCAATGAGATATATGACAACGGCGCGCTGACCGTGGACGAGTTGAAAACCTTTGTGGCGCTGCTGAATCCATTTGCTCCTCATCTGACAGAGGAAATCTGGGAAGCAGTGGGCGGTAAAGGAATGTTATCGCTTTCGCCGTGGCCGGCATATGAAGAGGAAAAGACGGTAGACGCAACAGCGGAGATAGCGGTGCAAATCAACGGAAAAATGCGCTGCATTATTGAACTTGCAAAGGATGCGCCGAAAGATGAGGTTCTGTCCGCCGCAAAATCGCACGTTCGGGTTCAGCCGTTGCTTGAAGGTAAGACAATTATAAAAGAGGTTTGTGTGCCCAATAAAATTATAAATTTTGTCGTAAGAGACGCCTGATACTTTCTTTCGTATTTCCAGCGTGTAAAAAATATTATTTCCAAGTTAAGGAGCAGCAGCGCAAAACGCTGCTGCTCCTATTGCAATTGGTTTAAGCTGAATTTTTCTTATACAGCAATAATTTTGCTCCCCTGAAACCCTGCAAAGTCGTTCTAAAGAGTATGTAGAAAAGACGGGAAAGAAGTCACAGCTTCTTCCCGTCTATTGCTTGTATCTGCGCCGGCCGTCAGATTTGTTTCCCGGCTGCTTCTCATACAGCCTTGTCAACGGCTGCCCTCGGATAGTCTCATTCTCCTTTATGCAGTATTACTTTTCTGTAATTTTTTTTACCGCGCCGCAGCAGCAGACCATCTCCGATAAGCTCGCTGTCGGTGTACGTTTTTTTGATATCGGAAATTTTTTCACCGTTTACGGAAACGCCGCCCTGTTCGACAGCACGTCTTGCTTCTGATTTTGAGGATACGAGCTCGGATTTGACCAACAGCGTCAGAAGCTCAATTTTGCCGTCGGTGAAATCTGTCGCTTGGACAGAAATTTCAGGTGCAGTTCCAGCCCCGCCGTTTTCAAACAGCGCTCGTGCGCTGCCCTGTGCTTTGGAGGCTTCTTCCTCACCGTGTACTAACTTGGTCAGCTCAAAGGCTAAAATCTCCTTGGCTTTGTTGAGCTGACTGCCCTCCCATCCGGCCATGCTTTCAATTTCCCCGATCGGCAGGAAAGTGAGCATGCGCAGACATTTGAGCACATCGGCATCATCCACATTGCGCCAATATTGGTAGAAGTCATAGGGAGAAGTCTTGTTGGGATCCAGCCATACCGCGTTGCCGGCAGTCTTTCCCATTTTATTTCCTTGTGAATCCGTCAATAAGGTAATTGTCATAGCATAGGCGTCCTTGCTGAGCTTGCGGCGGATCAATTCGGTACCGCCCAGCATATTTGACCACTGGTCGTCGCCACCGAACTGCATATTGCAGCCGTAGTGACGGTATAAGTGATAGAAATCATAGCTTTGCATGATCATGTAATTAAATTCAAGGAACGAGAGCCCCTTTTCCATGCGCTGCTTGTAGCATTCGGCGCGCAGCATATTGTTGACGCTGAAGCATGCGCCTACTTCACGCAGCAAATCCACATAGTTCAGATTCAGCAGCCAGTCAGCGTTGTTGAGCATCATAGCTTTGCCCTCACCGAATTCAATAAATCGTTCCATCTGCCGCTTAAAACACTCTGCGTTGTGCGCAATATCCTCCATTGTCAGCATTTTGCGCATGTCGGTGCGGCCGGAGGGGTCGCCTATCATGGTAGTTCCGCCGCCAATCAGAGCAATTGGTTTGTTTCCGGCTTGCTGCAGACGCTTCATCAGCGTCAGCGCCATAAAATGGCCGGCTGTTAGACTGTCGGCTGTACAGTCGAAGCCGATATAAAACGTAGCCTTTCCGGTGTCTATAAGCTCTTTGATTTCCTCCTCGTCAGTCATCTGCGCGATAAGTCCGCGCGCCTTAAGTTCGTCAGAAAGTTTCATAATGGTTTACCATGTGCCTTTGAACAGGGCTTCCTTTCGTGCATGTTTTCATTCAGCTTCAATGGAATCTTCCGTTCCGGTTCTGTTGAAATTCTGTATATCGGGCGAAATGTCCTTTTTGTTCGACAGTTATATAGACAATTTTGATGTCCATTCACAGCGGCAAGCGGAAATGGCAAATAAAAAACCGTCCTTATCAAAAAGGACGGAGCAATTTCCGCGGTACCACCTTTGTTCATGTACGGCTTGCGCCGTCCATCTCTGGATATGAGAAAAACATATCGCCCCACGGTAACGGGTGGCAGCCGTCACAGTCTACGCACCGCTTTTGCGGCTTCGGTGTGATGCTCAGGAATGTATTCACCGTGCAGCGCATGCACCTCTCAGCAGAACGGTTGCTCTCTGTATTGCGTTTATTCTGCGCCGGTTACTGGTTTCCTTCATCGCTTTATCCTATTTTATTTTTGTAAAAGATATGCTGTGAACAGAATGTCTATCGTACATTTTCGTAAATATAAAGAATTATATCATGCTTTTGAAAATTTGTCAAGGCAACGACGAGAAAACTTTACGCTGAAAATGGATTTTACGAAGCCAGCCTATGGAAGGGCTGGAAATCCCATGTTTTACTTGCAGAAATCAGGCAAAACAATTTTACATTTAGCTGGCCTGGAAAATTGATAAAGCACGGTAACACGCACTCCCTTGCGCAAAGGCATAACCCGCGCAATAAGAAGTTTTTCTTGGTATCATCAATGCCGTCAGCGCTGTCTTCTGCCTATCTTCAATTTCTATCGCTTGGTTATGCTTTTTTTCGAAGCTTAGTTCAAATGCAATCATTGCTTTCAGGGGGACCGCCGACCGGTGCAAAAGCTGTTAGGTGGGAATTGAATCAGCGGCTATGTTACGCCTGCATTTTACAATGGCTTCGGTTATATTCATGAGGACAAGCTCTCCGTGCTGATTGTACACATAAATGGTTATTTCGACAATTCCGTTTTTTTCATTGCGTTGGGTTAAGTTGGTTACCACAGCTCTGCCGGTAAGAACATCGCCGGCAAAAACCGGTTTAAACCATTCAATTTTTGCAGATTTGCCGGCAAGAAGCTCCTGACCGAATTTGTCGACTTCGAGATATTTTGCCCATACGGCCAGAAATGACAGGTAACCCGGCGTAAGCAGCTTCCCGAAATGCGTTGTTTTGGCATATGCTTCGTCGGTATGCAAGGGGATGTTATCGTATTTCAGCGCAAAACCAAGCATCTCTTCTTTCTCTATCTGCGCCGGCGGAATTGGTATAGTACAGTCTCGTTCAAAATCCTCAAAATACATTTCGGAAAACCTTTCTGTATCTGATTTGATATCTAATAATTTATTATATTATAAATTGTTCTCTATTACAAGAGTTCGCTAAAAAAATTTTGCAGTCAGTGTTTATGAATAAAAGAGATGATGCGCCAAAATAAACTGGAAATTATATTTGAACTTATCGAAGGAACATTGACAATATAAAAAGAATGTGCTATACTCCCTAACAATATTAGTTACTAACAGGATTATATAAGCAAACAAATATTATCTATATTGACGGTTTCTGCCGGCAGCCACAGGGAACAGTGAAATGACATTTGAAGCAGAAATTAGAATTTCACAAATGAAAGGATTGATTATTGGTTTGAGAAAGTAAATCCTTTTTTATATAAAAGTTAAATTAATGTTTTAAGTCAATCAAAGAACTATCCGAGGTATTTTCGGAGAGTCTCTTTTATATATATAGACAGCTTTGAAAAAATGCCCGCTACAGGCGGGGAAAGGATGGTTGGAATATGGATTACGCTGCGGCAGCGGAGAATTTTATGAGAAAAGTGCCCGTATTGATGCGGACGCATACGCAGCAGAAAATGGGAGAATTTGCCAAAGGAGAGATGTTTATTTTGAATTATCTCGCCCTGCAGAACAGGGAGATGCTGCCAAGTGAGCTGAGTGCGGTCATGGGAGCCAGCAGCGCGCGTGTTGCGGCTGCTCTGAACAGTCTGGAGCATAAGGGAAAGATTGTCCGTCGTATGGATAATGCCGACAGGAGAAAAATTCTCGTGCAGATCACCCAAAGCGGACGGGCACAGGCAGAGGAGGCACGTTGTGCTATAAAACAGCGATTGTCAAGGATTTTTATGCTGCTTGGTGAGGCGGATACTTCCGAATATCTCCGTATTACTGAGCGTATTATCAGGATTTCTGAGGCGGATGATATGCGCACGGAGTGCTGATTTAAAATGATAGTGTGTTAAGCGATTTTTATATGGATTAGAGGAGATTTGTACATGTTGATTTTACAGAATATTATCAAGGAATATCAGGTGGGTGATACGAAGATCAGTGCCCTGCGAGGCGTTGATATGGCGTTTCGAAAAAGCGAGTTTGTGTCAATTCTTGGCCCGTCGGGATGCGGAAAAACAACGTTGCTCAATATCGTCGGCGGTCTGGATCGGTATACAAGCGGCGACCTCTCCATCAACGGCCGCTCAACAAAGGACTTTTCCGACAAGGATTGGGATGCCTATCGCAATCATTCAATCGGATTTGTTTTTCAGAGCTATAACCTGATACCGCACCAGAGCGTTCTATCCAATGTGGAACTTGCCCTGACGCTGTCGGGTGTGCCAAAAGCGGCAAGAAGACAGCGCGCAGAGGATGTACTCAGACGCGTGGGACTTGGAGATCAGCTCCATAAAAAACCGAACCAGATGTCAGGCGGTCAGATGCAGCGTGTCGCTATTGCGCGGGCACTGGTAAATGATCCGGATATTCTTCTGGCCGATGAGCCGACAGGCGCGCTGGATTCTGAAACCAGTGTTCAGATTATGGAAATTCTGAAAGAAATTGCCGCTGAAAAGCTTGTCATTATGGTGACGCACAATCCGGAGCTTGCCGCACAATATTCGAGCCGAATTATCCGGCTGCTTGACGGAAGGGTTATCGACGACTCCGCTCCCTATGACGGTCGAGAGGAAAAGGCGCAGGCTGGCAACATTCACTCGGCGGAGCCGTCTGAAGAAATGACTTCTGTGAAAGTGCAGAGAAAAGACAAAAAGCTTTCCATGTCCTTTTGGACGGCATGCTCTCTCAGCCTGAATAACCTGATGACAAAAAAAGCGAGAACCTTTATGACATCGTTTGCAGGTAGTATCGGTATTATCGGTATTGCGCTGATTCTGGCGCTGTCAAGCGGTGTACGACTTTACATTGCACGTGTGGAAGAGGATACGCTGTCCAGTTATCCGCTGACGATAGAACAGGCGCCGGTTGATTTCACTTCTATGCTGAGCTCCATGATGTCCGAAACGGACGGCGAAGTGCTGCACGACAAGGATAATGTTTATTCCAATCCCATGATGGGAAAGATGCTCAATACCATGATGTCGGAAATCAGCGTAAATGACCTTAAAGCATTCAAGGCTTATCTAGAAAGCGGTGATACGGAAATCAAGGAACTGGTCAGCGATATCAAGTACGGATATACATCGCCGCTGAATCTTTACCGCTCTGACACGGAGGATATCGTTCGGGTGAATCCCAGTCCTGTTATGGAGGCTATTGGCATGAGCTCCATGACCGGCGGAGAATCCGCTGCGAACGGTATGTTGGCCATGAGCACTGCCGGAACGGATATTTTTATCGAGATGCTCGGCAATGAAACGTTTTTGGAAACGCAGTATGACGTCATCGCCGGCAAAATGCCGTCGGCTTATAACGAGGTGGTTCTGATTGTCAACGACAGAAACGAAATCAGTGACTACACGCTTTATACACTTGGGCTCAAGGATGTATCCGAACTTTCCGATATGATGAAAAATCTCATGGGCGGCGGTGAGCCGCTGGAAACTGAGCAGGTAAAGTATACATATGAGGAGCTGCTTTCACTAACCTTCCGTCTTGTTCCCGAAACGTCTTATTATGAAAAACAGAATGGTGTGTGGGCAGACAACAGAGAAGACGAGTCGTTTTTAAAGGAATGCATAGCAAATGGCGCGGAGATAAAGATTGTCGGCATTTTGCGTCCGTCGGAGGACTCGACCTCCAGCTCTATAAGTGAGGGCATAGGTTATACGCCGGCACTTACGGAATATTTGATACAGGCTGTAAATGACAGTGAGATTGTAAAGGAACAGAAGGAAAATCCGGAATTTGATGTGTTCACCGGACGTCCGTTTGAAACGATGGAGGGGAACGGTAATTCGTTCGATATGAGCACTCTGACACCGGAAGAGCAGGCGTATCTGGAGACGCTCAGCGAGGAAGAGCTTGCGGCCTTTCTTGAACAGAAAGCTTCTCAAATGGAATCAGACGCAACCTATGAGGAAAATCTTAAACTCCTCGGTGTCGCCTCTTTGGATAATCCGAGCAGAATCAGTATTTATCCGAAAGATTTTGAGTCCAAGGAACGCATAACGGAAATTATAGACCTGTATAATCAGAGCAAGACAGACGCCGGAGAAGACTCGCTTGTGATTCAGTATACCGATTATATCGGACTGATGATGTCATCTGTGACCACCATCATCAATGCCATCAGCTATATTTTGATTGCCTTTGTAGCCATTTCGCTTATAGTTTCCTCAATTATGATAGGCATTATCACCTACATTTCCGTTCTGGAAAGAACCAAAGAAATCGGTATCCTACGCAGCATTGGCGCCTCTAAGAAGGATATTGCACGTGTCTTTAACGCCGAAACTCTGATTGTGGGCTTCACCGCCGGCGCTATAGGAATCGGTGTGACGCTGCTGCTTATCATACCGATCAATATCATTATTAAATCAATCACCGATATTTCCGGACTGGCGGCGCTTCCGGTCGCCGGCGCGGTAATTCTGGTTCTGATCAGCATGGCACTGACCTTTATCGCAGGATTGATCCCCTCTCGTATCGCGGCTCGAAAGGATCCGGTCGTGGCGCTGCGCACCGAATAAGAAAGTATTCAGACTGCATGCCTTCGAGGCATAAGCAGAGAACCGAAATATACATAGCAAAAACAATATCCGATATTCTGCGGCAGTGGCAAATGAAACGGTCTTTACAATGATAATGACAAAAATTACTTGGTTTTTCAGCGGGGGTGAATCTCACCAGGAACATTTAGCGGAAGAGATTCAACTAATTTGGCGGCCGCTGCTGCGCGGATAAGAAAGGAAGGTACATGTGAGAATTTTCAGATATCTGAAACGGGAGATAGCGACGGTTTTTTTGATTTTGATTCTGCTTGTGATTCAGGCAATGTGTGATCTGTCGCTGCCGTCCTATACCAGCGATATCGTTGATATCGGCATTCAGCAAAGCGGCATTGAGCGTGCAACGCCGGAACAGATTCGCCCTGAAACGCTGCAGACGCTTGAGCTGTTCATGACAGAGGAGGAAATCCAAGCTGTAGAGCTGGCATATCAGGAAGAGGACGGTGTTCTTGTGTTGTCAGAAAAAGAAAAAAAGCAGCTTGATGCACTGGACAAATGCTTCATCGTACCAATGGCGCTTGTGTCACAAATGCAGAACAGCCAGGACATGCAGGCCGGCGATTTGAGTATGGCGCTGGCATCAGGCGCGATGACAAAAGACGATATTCTGGCCATGCGCGGGCAAATGGAGAATGTCAGCGAGATGCTTATTTCTCAGATGGCGGTTGCGTTTGTCCGCACAGAGTATGAAGCCATCGGTGTGGACATGGGGAAGATGCAGACGGATTACCTATGGTCTACAGGAGCAAAAATGCTAGGAGTTACCGTATTGATGATGACGGTGGCTATTGTAGGCGGATTGCTCGCCAGCCGGACAGCGGCACGAGTCGGCCGGGATCTGCGCGGCAATGTGTTTAAAAAGGTGGTATCGTTCTCCAACGTGGAAATGGATCGCTTTTCGACCGCCTCGCTGATTACACGGAGCACCAATGATATTCAGCAGGTTCAGCAAGTCATCGTCATGCTGCTGCGAATGGTGATGTACGCGCCCATCCTCGGTATCGGCGGCGTTATCAAGGTCGCGGGAACCAAGACCGGCATGGAATGGATTATTGCTGTAGCCGTCGGTGTTATCAT
>CAKTAA010000011.1 GCA_934526185.1 uncultured Eubacteriales bacterium
CTGTGACGCCGTCCGGTTCAGGCGCTCCTGCGGCGCTTCTTAAAACTTTGTTTTATGCTCCTGAGCATCCAAGAAACAAAACGGAGCAGTTGCTTTGAAAGCATGCATACAGGCAGAAACAGCAGCATGCCGGCGCCTGTCAGCAGGCATCCGCAGCCCAGAATAAACAGGCCTGACGGCACGTTTGTGTAAAACACAGCAGGACTGCAGAGCATAGAAATGATACCGCCGGCTATCAAAGAAACAACAACAGCAAAAAATGAAACAATGATTGACAATACGCATATCAAAACGGCAAAGATGACGGAGAGAACGGCGAGCAGCAAAGCGAGCCATACAGGTGAGCCAAGCACAATCAGGACAATCGCCCACGCGGGCACCGCGCGCCGTGCGCCGGCTTCCTTTTTTTCTTCTTTCTCCCCCTGATATGCCCGAGGTGCGGGCTGAGCCGCATCTGCCAGAATTTTGCGACAATTTCATCAAGGCTTTCCATGCTGCCGACCGCTTCCTCCTCCTTCATGCCTTCTTCCATACGATCGTCAATCATTTCCGAAAAATAGGAAAGCGATTTTTCCCGTTCCTGCGGCGGCAGTTCCGAAAGCCGTCCGGTCAGTTCATTTAAAAACTCTTCTTTCTTCATGTTCTATGCTCATCCCTTTCCGCGCTGGGCGCAAATTTTATCGTGTCAGACTTTTTTCATTCGGTGTGACAGCGCTGCCGATTCATTTATGCCGTCCAAGGCATTCACGCGTCAGGTTTTATCTCCGACCTTTCGCGGCAGCGGAACTGTCATCCCGTCACCCGCCTTTTCCTCTATAAACGCATATATGCCCATCACCGTATGCCACTCTGCGAGAAACGATGAAATCCGTTCGCGTCCGGCCTCTGTGATGCGGTAGTATTTCCGAAGCCTTCCGTTATGCTCGACGGCATAAACAGAGACGCATCCGCTCCCCTCCAGACGCTTCAGGATGGGATACAGCGTGGATTCCGAAAGCTCCACATAGCCGGATGTCTCTTTGATAATACGGTAACCGTAGGAATCTTCCCTGATAAGCGACGCCAATACACAGACATCCAGCATACCGCGCTTGAGTTGTGCATCCATTCCGAACACCTCCCAACACATAATACTATATAACACATAGTATGTTTTGTCAAGGACTTTTTTAGATTTATCACCATAAAAAATAAAAGCTTACGTATTTTGCATGAAATCAGCCGGGGACACCGCCGCAATGCGGCGGTGTCCCCGGCCTGTCAAATACCTGTTCGTTTTTCATATTTGCGTCAAGCTGTAACAATGGCGTCTGCGGCGTGCAGATTCAGCATATCAACCGCCTGCTCGCGCATTTTATATTTCAGTATCTTTCCGGCGGCATTCATCGGAAAACTGTCAACAAAGGCCACATATTTCGGCGTCTTGTGTTTGGCCATATGTGTGGACACATAGGTCTTGATCTCCTCCTCCGTCGACGTTTCGCCCGGCTTCAGTATAACGCAGGCCATGATCTCTTCTCCGTACTGCTTATCCGGAACGCCGATAACCTGAACATCCGAAACCTTCGGATGCGTATAAATAAAATCTTCAATTTCCTTCGGGTAGATGTTTTCTCCCCCGCGGATAATCATATCCTTGATGCGGCCCGTAATCTTGAAATTGCCGTTCTCATCCCTGCGGGCCAGATCGCCGCTGTGCAGCCAGCCGTCCTTGTCGATAACCGCCGCCGTCGCCTCCGGCATCTTGTAGTATCCTTTCATGATATTGTAGCCCTTTGCGCAGAACTCTCCGTCCACATTATCAGGCAGCTCCTCGCCGGTTTCCGGATCCACAATCTTGCACTGAACGCCGAAAATAGCTCCTCCGACCGTATTCACCCGCACCTCAATGGAATCCGTCGTTTTGGACATTGTCGTCGCAGGAGACGCCTCTGTCTGACCGTAGGTGATGCAGATTTCCGGCATATGCATTTTCTCGATAACTTCTTTCATGACCTTGATCGGGCAGGGACTGCCCGCCATTATTCCGGTACGCATATGGCTGAAATCCGTCTTTTCAAAATCCTCGTGCCCCAGCATGGCAATGAACATCGTCGGTACGCCGTGGAACGCCGTGATGTGTTCACGGTTGATGCAGTCCAGGCCCTTTTTCGGTGAGAATGCAGGAATCGGGCACATCGTGACGCCGTGCGTCATGGAGGCCGTCATTGCCAGCACCATGCCGAAGCAATGGAACATCGGAACCTGAATCATCATTTTATCTGCCGTGGACAGATCCATGCAGTCGCCGATGGCCTTTCCGTTGTTCACCACATTATAATGCGTCAGCATAACGCCCTTCGGAAATCCGGTTGTACCGGAGGTGTACTGCATGTTGCACACATCATGCTTGTTTATCGCCGCCGCACGGCGCCAGACTTCTTCTATCGGAACCTTGGGCGCAAGGGCGACTGCCTCCTCCCATGTATAGCACCCGGGGAGGCTGCTTTCGCACGTGACGATGTTGCGCAGAAACGGCAGGCGTTTGATGCGCAGCGGCTTTCCCTTTTCCGCACTCTCAAGCTCCGGACAGAGCTGACGTATAATCTCCTTGTAGTCGGAGTCCTTATAGCCGTCGATCATGACAAGCGTATGCGTATCTGACTGCCGGAGCAGGTATTCCGCCTCATGAATTTTGTACGCGGTATTCACAGTGACCAGTACCGCACCGATTTTTGTCGTAGCCCAGAAGGTGATATACCACTGCGGGATATTGGTCGCCCAAATCGCCACGTGGTCGCCGGCCTTAACCCCCATAGCGATAAGCGAACGCGCAAAAGTATCCACATCGTCCCGGAACTCCGCATAGGTGCGGGTATAAGACAGCGTTGTATAACGGAAGCAGTACTGATCCGGAAATTCTTCCACTATCCGATCCAAAACCTGCGGGAACGTGTAATCGATCAGCTTTTCCTTGCGCCATATATATTTTCCGGTACCGGCATTGTTGTCATACAGATGCCGCACTTCTACTGCCTGATCCATAAACTGCCCCAGGTAATTGGCAAAATGGGGAAAAACAACGCCTGCGTCCGAGAGCTCCGGCGCGTATTGCTTGAGCCATTCGAGAGAAACGTACCCCTCGTAGTTTATCGATCGGAGAGCACCCATCATGGATTCCACAGGAAGATCTCCCTCTCCCATCATTTTATACACGGTCTTTCCGTTCTCCATGACGGAATCCTTAATATGCGTATGCTTTATGTAGGCGCCGAGGTTCTGCACTGTGGTTTCCGCTCTCTCCCCGAAGTATCTGTAGGGATGATGCAGATCCCAGAGCGCACCGACCGCATCGCTGGCCAGCTCGTTCAGAAGCGCGGCAAGCCGCGCCGTATCTGCGTATACGCCGTTGGTTTCCAGGAGCAGCGTCACGCCACGCTCCTCCGCGTACGGAAGTATCTGCCGCATTCCGTCTATCACGGCTCCGTCGTCCACCTCCGCATCGGCTTCCGCGTGCAGATCGCCCAGGACCCTGATATATTTCGCACCGAGCTTTTCCGCCAAATCAATATATTCTCTCAGCTCAGCAAGAGTCTCCCTGTGCCTGCTCCTGTCGCGGAGACAGCAGCCGGAGGAAATGCAGGGGATTTCCAAACGCATTTTTTGCAGATTCGTCAGAGTCACGTTGATATTTTCGGCGCTGAACGGTTTCGCATGTACGGAAAATATAGAATTGCCGAGCCCGCGAAGTTCAATTCCGGAGAAACCGAAATCTTTCGCAAGCGAATAGATATCCGACCAGTCAAAATCGGGACAGCCCAGCGTGGAAAATGAAAGCTTCATAACAGAAAACTCCTTTCAAAAATATACTTTTATTTACTTTTTTCAGTTATACGATGATTTGCAGTGGGAGGATTTTTTCAACAGCCGACGGCGAAGAGGCGGCAGGATACAGAAAGCAGACGCAAGATTCCGTGAAAGACACCGGCATTCGGCAAATGCGGCGGAAAACCGCGTTTTTTCTGTCATATCCATCAGCTTATTACCCGGTTCCATAAGGCGCACAGCCTTTTATGTTATGGAGGCATTCGGCGGAGGATTGTACCCTTACCGGAAAACGGAAGCGGAACTGTCACCCCCGAAGGCGGGGGAACCTCTTTCGTTTCGTTATATGGGTAGAGTGATTCATCAGTCATTCTCACAGCAAGCCAAAGGACAAAAAAAGCTTTCGTCTCTTCTATCAAGAGACGAAAGCCATTACTTCCGCGGTACCACTCTCATTGACGCTTCACAGCGCCCGCTTCCTCAGACATCTATCAATGTCCTCCCGATGATAACGGACGGGGGCCGTTCCTGCCTACTGAGACACCTATCTGTTCAGCGGACCGCTCCGGGGCGAGTCATTGCGCATTTCCCTGTACCGCCTTGCACCGTACGGCGGCTCTCTGTGACAGTTTCATGCCTTTTGTTCCCTTCAAAGCGTTTGTGTTTCTATTTTGCCTTTTCTCCGTTTACTGGAAAGACAATAAAATCCATATCATTTTTTAAAGTTTATCATATCCGGTGCACGTTGTCAAGAGTGCAAATAGAAATTCACAAAATAATGTGAATATATTCACACACATAAAATAAAAAAGGATGGCCTTGTATGATACACTATAGAAGTACCTTCTTCTGAAACCTTACTTAGCGCCCGAAGCTCTGAAATCTTTGCGGACGGTGATCTTTCCAAGAGGAAGCAGGGCGGAAGCCGGTTCCTGCAATCCCGACGAAAATGCTCTGTTCAAATCCGTCCTTACTATTATCTGCCAGCGCGTACTTACGGATACGAGAACCGGGAAAGGAGAATAAACCGGACATGATTCAGGACTTAACGCAGGGAAAGCCTGGCACGGTATTATGGAAATTTACGCTCCCTCTGTTCGGAAGCGTTATTTTTCAGCAGATATATAACATTGCGGACAGCGTTATCGCAGGGAAATTTGTGGGTGAGGACGCGCTTGCGGCCATCGGTGCCTCCTACCCGATCACCATGATTTTCATGGCCGTCGCCATCGGTGCAAACGTCGGATGTTCCGTTGTTGTGTCACAGCTATTCGGCGCCAAACAGTACAAAGAAATGAAAACTGCCGTTTCCACAACGCTGCTCTCCTCTCTTGTCCTGTCACTCATTTTAACGGCTGCCGGAATCCTGACAAGCGCGCTGCTGCTGGACGCCGTGCAGACACCCCCGAATATTTTAAACGATGCCGGTACCTATTTCGGCATCTATATCGCCGGCTTCCCTTTTCTCTTTCTTTATAATGTCTGCACGGGTATCTTTACCTCTCTCGGGGATTCGCGCACGCCGCTGTGGTTTCTTATCGGTTCCTCTCTTCTGAATATCGTTTTGGATCTTGTTTTCGTTACTGTTTTTGACTGGAAAGTGGCCGGTGTCGCCTGGGCCACCTTTGCGGCGCAGGGACTGGCCTGCATTCTTGCCCTTGCAGCCATTCTGCTCCGGATCCGGCGCTTCCGTGTCGGCGCTTATCCCAAAATTTCCGTCTCCATGCTGAAGCAGATATCCTCAATTGCTGTGCCCAGTATTATCCAGAACAGCTTTGTCTCTGTCGGCAATATTTTTATTCAGGGCCTTGTCAACCAATGCGGTTCCTCCGTCATCGCGGGATACTCAGCCGCCGTAAAGCTCAATACGTTCGCGGTTACCGCGTTCACAACCTTTGGAAACGGCATGTCCTCGTTTACCGCGCAGCACGTCGGCGCGGCTAAGACGGACAGAATCCGAGAGGGCTTCTCCTCCGGCCTCCTTATGGCTTTTGCTTTTGCCATTCCGTTCTGTATCGTGTATCTGGTTTTCGGAGATGCGGCGGTGCGTCTGTTCATGAAGGAGCAGACAAAGGAGGCCGTTGAAGCAGGTACCCAGTTTCTGCGCATCGTCGCGCCTTTCTATCTGGTAATCGGAGCAAAGCTGCTTGCAGACGGCGTTTTACGCGGCGCCGGAGCTGTCCGGCAGTTCATGACCACTACTTTTGTCGATCTGCTGCTCCGTGTAATCCTTGCGTTCGCATTTGCGGGACCTCTCGGTTCCGTCGGCATCTGGCTCTCCTGGCCGGTGGGTTGGGTCGTTTCCAGCGTTATTTCTGTCCTGTTTTACCGCCGGGGTTCATGGGATACCCAAGGCAAAATCGCGGATACGCTCTCCGATACATAAAGCTTTCGGTGCCGTATCGCAAGCCGTCACTTCCCCCTCCGCGCGATAGGCCGAAAGCGTGGGGAAAGCAGAGTATGAAGATTCGGTGAAGCGTATTTGCCAGGCAATGCGCTTCACCCCGAGAAAGGATATTGAAAAGCATGAAAAAAACAGGCTTTATCGCCATAGCCGGAAGACCGAATGTCGGAAAATCGACACTTCTGAACGCCTTGACAGGCGAAAAAATTGCAGCGGTGTCTCCGAAACCGCAGACTACGCGGAACAGAATCACAGGCATCCTGACAAAAGGGGAGACGCAGTACGTATTTCTGGATACACCCGGCATGCACGCTCCCAAAACCAAGCTCGGCGATTACATGATGAGCGCAGTGAGCGAGACCATCGGAAGCGTTGACGTCATCCTCTACATGGTGGAGGCGGACAAGCATATCTCTCCTTCCGAGGAAGCGCTTCTCGAACGCATCAAGCGCGGCAGAATACCGGTAATCCTGCTGATCAACAAAACGGACGTTCTCTCCGCCGCGCAGGTAGGACGAACCATTCAGACCTTTGCCGAGCTGCATTCCTTTGAAGCCGTTATCCCCATTTCAGCGCGGCGCGGAGACGGCCTATCTTTGATTTTCGACGAGCTTGAGCCGCTGCTTCACGAGGGACCGTGGCATTTCCCCGATGATATGATCACAGATCAGCCGGAAAGACAGATTGCCGCAGAAATCATCCGGGAGAAGATTCTCAGAACTATGGAGGACGAAATTCCTCACGGCGTCGCCGTGGTTATCGAGGCTTTTGAGGAGTCGCCGCGGCTGATAAAAATCCGTGCCGAAATTTTCTGTGAAAAGGCATCGCATAAAGGCATTCTGATAGGCAAAAACGGAGAGGCGCTCAAAACCATAGGCGCATATGCGCGGGAGGATCTGGAAAGCTTCCTCGGCGTCAAGGTTTTTCTGGATCTTTGGGTCAAGGTGAAGAAAAACTGGCGGGATAACGCGGCTCAGGTTGCCAACTTCGGCTACCGCGAGCCCTGAGGCCGCCTGACAGGGAAATTCTTACGGACAGCTTAACCGGTTCCGTCTCTTTTCAGCGCCGGCTTCCGGCGCAGATTACGTCTTTGCGGCAAAAGAGCTCCCCCTTCCGCCTCTGTCCGGCAACGCGCAGAACGTCAAAAAATCAGGAGAATATCTGTATGCCTCAAATCAAGTGGCTGTTCTTTGATATGGGCAGCACCTTAATAGACGAAACGCTTTCCTGTGAGCGTTGGTTTCAGAATGCCGCTGCTCTGAGCGGGGGTGCGCTCACCGCACGCGAAATTGAAAAGGAATACCGTGCCGGAATGAGAAGGGGAGAACCTACCGTTGCGGGACAGCTAAAAGCCTGCGGCCTGTATGATATCGACTCAAGCCGCCTCTACCCTTCGGAGCTTGACCGGCCGTATCCCGAAGCAAAAGAGGTTCTGGACAAGCTATGCGGAGGCTACAAGCTGGGCATCATAGCCAATCAGAACGCAGGTGCCCGGCAGCGCCTTGAGCAGTACGGGCTTCTGCGTTATTTCGGCGTCATAGCTGCGTCTGCCGAAGCCGGTCTGAAAAAGCCGGATCCCCGCATATTCACGCTCGCCCTCAGACAAGCAGGCTGCAAACCCGGTGAAGCCGCCATGATAGGCGACCGTCTCGACAACGATATCTTTCCGGCAAAAGCATTGGGATTCACCACAGTGCGCATTCTTCAGGGCTACGGCAGTCTGCAGATCCCGAAATCCCGCGACTTTGAGCCTGATTATACCGCTGCTTCGCTTACACAGCTCCTCGATATCTTTTGATTTCCTGTTTTGGATAAAAGTAACAGCATAGCAGAAAAGGCGTCGGCGGAAGCGGCGCATACTGTCCGCCGGCCGCCTATCATTTCATAAAAAGGATGGTAAAAATCATGAATCCGTATAAAATTTCTTTTTTGGGAATGGGCCGCATGGCCTCCGCTCTCCTCGGGGGCATCCTCGGCGCGGAGACGCTCGGCATTCAGCCGGATCAGCTCTGTATGTACGACAAGCTGCCCGAGCAATGCCGGCGGCTGGCCGATACCGGCGTATCCGCCGCCGCTTCCGCCGGGGAAGCAGTCCGGTTCGGTGATATTATTTTTCTCGCGGTCAAACCGCAGAACATCCGGGAGCTTTTTGAAACGGTGCGGGAGAGCGGGGCTGACATCTCCGGTAAAACCTTTGTCTCTATTGTGGCCGGTGTGACCATCGAAAGCATATGCGAAATGATCGGAGGACCGGCGCCGGTCATCAGAACAATCCCCAACACGCCGCTCCTCATCGGAAAAGGCACCACAGCGCTTTCCCGAAACGGTCTGGTAGACGACGGCATCTTTGATTTCGTGCGCCAATTATTCGGTGCGGCCGGCACTACGCTTTTCGTGGAGGAGGATAAGATCAATGCGGTAACCGCGGCAACCTCGAGCGCGCCGGCCTATATCTATCTGGTCATACAGGCGATCATAGAGGGAGCCGAGCGTCAGGGACTTTCCGGCAAAGAGATTCAGGAGGCCGTCTGTCATATGGTTGCGGCATCAGCCGAAATGGTCCTGAAAACCGAAAAAACGCCGGAGGAGCTTATCGCCATGGTCACCTCTCCCAACGGCACAACGGAGCGCGCCATGCGCGTACTGAACGGAAAGGGCTTAAAGGAAATTTTCTCGGAGGCAATGGACGAATGCGTGAAACGCGCCGAAGAGCTCAGCCGGCTCTCTTAAGCGCATGCTTCCGCCCCGGACTTCAGACGGCCGCGGACTCTGCTGAAAAGCATTGAATTTACCGAAAAGTATACACCCTGTCATGGGGCTGTCTGCGGAAACGGCCGGAAAACGACGTTTTTGTATCAATGAAGGAGCCATATTTTAAAGGAGGTTTCCCGCATCCGAAGCGGAACGGCGGATACCTTCTTTGTGGCTATGCGGCAAGCTGGGCACAGCAGGAGGATAGCAAAAGCATGAGCGCCAGCGCTGCCGAAAATAAGAAAAAGGAACAGAAAAGTGCGGCCAAGTCACCGCGCGCGAGAAGCGGCTCATCCTTTCGTGCACGTCCGAGCATGGCTGACGAAAAACATACGGCTTTGCAGGAAAACAGAATCAGCAGCATGGCAAGGATGCAATGACCGCCGATATATGCTACATGCGTCCATGAGAATCCGCCCGCGGCAAGCACGGCAGCCGAAAATCCCGTCACAGCTCCGCGGACAAAACAAACAGCGCCGCCGAAATAAGAGGAGCAGAGCGTAAAGGCAAAGACAAGCAGCGCTGCCAAATACTTTTCATAAAACAGGAACCACGATGCAAAAAACTGAAAATAGTCTTTCGCGCTGCTGTATGAGGAAAATGCGCGGACCTGTACAAAATTCCGGAAAAACACGGAGGAATCCGCGTCCTCTCCGATGATATAGTAAGCCACCGCGCCGCACAGCAGACCGCAGACAAAAAGCGCGGTAAAAAGTCCCAGAAGCGTCGTCTGTCCGCCGACCGCATATCGTTTCATTGCTTTGACAAATCCGTTCTGCATCTCTGTGCCGCACGGAGAGGTTCCCATTTCTTCCTTTTGACTTTGCATTTTCTTCTCCTTCCGCGCACAGAGGAAGTCCCTTTGTGCGCATCCCAAGATTCAGCGCCGCCCCGCCGGGGACACGCCCTGATGCATCATATGATAAAAGCCGCGCGTTTAGAAGCGCCGCAGCCTCGTTTTCCGTCTGCGATGCCCGCAAAACGGAGAACGGCATGGAAACCGGCCGAGCGCAGCATTCACTTCCGCATTTTGAAAGGACAGCAGTCATGGAGCTTTGTATCGCTTCCCTTTTTTCGGGCTCGAAAGGAAACGCCCTGTTTATCCGCTGCGGAAATTCCTCCGTACTGATCGACGCAGGCATGAGCGCCCGTGCCATCGAAAAGGCTCTTGCCAAAATCGGAGCCTCTGCCGCAGAGCTGGACGCCGTATTTGTTACGCACGAGCACATCGATCATATCAAGGCGCTGAATGTTCTCGCCAAACGGTTTCCCATCAGAATTCATCTGACCGAGCGGACCGCAGACGCACTCCTGTCCGCCTGCCAGATATCATCCGCCGAGCCGCTAATCCCGCACGCTCCGTTTTTTTCCGTTACGCTGGGTTCTCTGACCGTGGAATCCTTTCCGACGCAGCACGACAGCGCGCAGAGCGTGGGCTTCCGCGTATCTGCAAAAACCTCGGAGGGCATCCGCACCGTGGGAATCGCCACCGACCTTGGATGTGTTGACGATACGGTACGTTCGGCGCTCCTTGGCTCGGAATTTGTCGTTCTGGAAGCCAATCATGATGAAAACATGCTTATGTGCGGTTCCTATCCCTATTCCCTGAAACGCCGGATCCTTTCTCCGCGCGGCCATCTGTCAAATGACGCCTGCGGCAGCTTTCTCTGCGAATTAGCCGCTCACGGTCTGAGAGGAGCCATGCTCGCGCATCTCAGCGAAGAAAATAACCACCCCGCTCTGGCCCGCGCAACGGTGACGCATGCCCTGTCGCAGGCGGGAATTTCGCGGGAGGAGGTGTTTCTCACTGTGGCAGAGCAGAATGCGCCTGTCGTTCTTGTGCAGAACGGGCATCCCGCCGAAAACGGGGAAACGACTTTCGGAAATGCTATGCCCCAGCACGCCTGAAGCGAAAACGCTGCGGAGATGCGTCTTGTATTTCCTATGTATACATCCGGCTTAGAGCACGAGCCGTCTGGCTCTGCAGTTTCTGAAGTTATTCTGTTTATCTGTATACCCGAATTTTAGCGTTTCCCGTTCCTCAACGCTGAAATTTTTATTTTTTTTTTGCGCGTACTATTGAAATTTTTGAAAAAGTATGTTATAATAAGTAAACAGACTGAATAGAGGCTGCTGTTCCAGCATCTTCCGGAGGTATAGCTCAGTTGGTTAGAGCGTTCGCTTGACGTGCGAAAGGTCTAGAGTTCGAGTCTCTCTACCTCCACCAGACGTGTATCGGACGAACACCTACTTTTTTAGCGGCAACTTTGCCATTAAGGTGATGTTCTGATACGAAACAGAAAACCGCCATCTTAGATGAAACTCTAAGGTGGCGGTTTTGTTATGAACATTTTATTATAGTGATTTAGGTTTTTAGAAATTTTTAAAGTCGAAGTCGGAAAAACTGCAGCCCATATTTTCAACTTCAACGAACCGTTTAAGGCAACCTATCAAATCGCAGATACCCTGACGGCTTTCTTCCATAAATTCCGTCTGGCCATCAAGCGGTCCGTAATACTCATCGAAGCTCAACGGATAACCGTCATAAAATGTGGCGGGGTCGATATATCCGTAAACATCACGAATGCTCTCACCCGTATCTCTGTAATATTTTGAGGAAACAAATTCGTATTTCCCGTTGTAGCCGCCGCGCATACGTAAATAGAAGTTAATACTTTGTGTGTCGCTAAGAGGACAATGCAGACAGAATTCCACCATATTGCTTCCCGCCCAATAGCTAATTGAAAAATATTCACCTTCATATCCGCCGTAATTCGTAGCCGGCTGTTGATATATGCAATAGTCGCCGTTTAGGCGTCCGTTTTGAATTGCAAAGTCCTTGCAAAGTGCAAATATGTCAACCGTTTCCTTGGGAGCTTCGTTTTTCTTCGGTGGTTCGGTAACGGATGGCACTTCCTGGGTTTCGACTTTGGGAGCTTCGGTAACGGGGGGTGTCACTTTTTGGGTTTCGATTTTTGGCGCTTCGGTAACGGTCGTCACTTCCTTGGTTTCACTTTCGGGCGCTTCGGTGTCGCTCGCAATATCTTCGGTATCGCTATCGCTTGTCTGTGAACTGTCATCCGTATCTTGAGTTACATCGGTGTCGATGTTTGTAGCATACGTTGGATTCGAATCATTCCAAAAGCAAACAACCAACGTGACCGCAACAATTACCGCTATCAGCAAAGCGGCAGCGCAAGAAACAATAAAAATCGTTTTCCTGTTTATCTTCTTTTTCCCGACCTCTTTGTTCAATACGGTTTCGGGGATATCATTCTTTCCCAAAATCACATCAGATGAAACATTAAATATTTTTGTTAATGCTATAATGTTTTCAATCGTAGGCTGTGTCTGGTCTGTTTCCCACAGACTGACGCTTTGTCTGGAAACCCCAAGCTTCTCCGCCAATTCATCCTGGGACATATTGTTTTCTTTCCTTAACTTTCTGATATTATCAGCTATCATCGTATTTCTCCTCCTAAGTGAATTTATGATAATTATACCATATTTTATTTTCGCAAGCAGCATAATCTGCTTTGAATTTTGTCATGTAACACTTGCATTCAGCGATAACAATAGAATTTTCTGTTTTTTTCTCATTTACCGGTCTTATTTTGACAAATTGTGTTTTTATAGAACGTTTTCAAATTCTAATTTATTGAGGGCTTTCCTTTCTAAGCGTATTGAGATTTAATGGTGTGTACTTTTTAACGATGCCTTAAACTTTATAACGAAAGAACAAAAGAGTGTGCCTTTTGTTATTAAAATAGGTCACTACTTTCAATATAGAAACCTGTCGAAAAAGTTGAAATTGCTTTTTTCGACAGGTTTTTGTTATAACAAGGAGATAGAAAAGTCACGAAGTTTAACAGAAAAAGGGAGGCGGAGATGGATAATGAGAATCAAATCAAAGAATTGATGGAGCGTATTGCGTTACTTGAATGCAAGGTGTCAAAAATATCTTTGAATGGAGCAAAGAAGTGATTCTGACTGACTGTTCAATTGGAGATATCCGAATCAAGGCTTGATGAAATAAGTAACACAGCTCATGAAGGAATCGTTTAACGAACAAGCTTACTTACACTACAGGCGGCTTAAGAGAATTTGAACTCCCTCAAAAAAACAGGCGAGCTTTTTATATCGCCTTTACAAACGGACTTTGCACAACCCATTCAAAGGAGGCCGCCGTATTTGCGGCTGTCAAAAAGAAAAAGGTGAGACTTTATAAGCCTCACCTCACCTGTCGGACATGACGGCAAACCGTCATGTCCGTTTCCGGTTAATATTATAGCGGCGATTTGAATACGGAAGCGCATGGAAAACAGTTTGGCTTCGTCTATTAGAGCGCCGAGTTATACATAAACATTTCAGAAAGCGCCTTCGTTTGTCTCGGACACGCAATACGAGCTGAAAATTTCCTGCAGCTCTTCAATCTCATCTCCATTTTTATAGCGAAAGAATGTATCGCCAAAATGCAAATAACATGCGTCTTCTCCGAAATAGAAGCTGAAGTCATAATAATTGCAAATACCATCTTTTAAATAGAAATAGAGCGTATAGCCCTTCTCCGTCTCCGTGTCCCTTTCGCCACCCGGCTCCTGCTCAAGCTGTTTGATACCGTTTACAACATCAGCAAGCTTCTGTATATCTTCTTCGGAGCTGATTATATAACTGCCGCGCGGATCTGACTCTATCAGTTCGACCTTTGAGATTTCCGAAGCGTCGACGCCCTCCGTCAGAGCCGCGAAATTCTCTTCGGCCAAATAATTGCGGATATATTTATACAAATCCTTCAGCTCTTCTTCATCTTCAAACCAATAGTAAAGCCCGCCAGTACGAACACACCGAGGATTCCTCAGATCGACTTCAATCGTCGTCTCACCGTTCAAATCAAGATAGTATCCCGCGCCGATGTATTCATATTCATCCTTTACTCGCTCGGGCACTGTGATTTTATTCAGCATTTCAACAATTTCGCCAATCGCTTTTTCGGAACTGATTGCATAGGAGCGGCAGGTATATCCGCTTTTTAATTTAATATCCGAAACCTCAGAGACGTCGATATTCAGAAGTCTCTCAGGTGTCTCCGTGCCCTCAGAGACGTCAATATTCAAGCTCTCGGGTGTCTCCGTCCCCTCAGAGACGTCAATATTCAAGCTCTCAGGCGTCTCCGTTTTTTCATTCAAAGCGCCTACCGTTATAACCGCTGCAATCGCCGCAAAGACTACCACAAGGCATAGTATCAATAACTTTCGTTTCATAAATGATCCTCCTTCTATTACGTATTACACAGGTGATTTGACTGCACTCAAAAGGGGCCAATTCTTTTACATCTTTAACTGATATACGGAATTTCCACCTCCTAATTTAAATTTGCAGGTTCAGTATAGCATACAACAACCCGACTGTCAATAGTTTATCTTGTTTTTAATATTTTATTTTTTATTCATATTAACTCTTGACAAAATTCGATTTTTATTGTAATATAAAACTTGTTGTGAATTTTAATAAAATTAATGAGGTGATCATGATGAAAAGAAATCGACTAAGAACTCGCATTTGGACAAGATTTTCTTCCCTGTGCCTGGCAGCGCTGTTTGCGCTGACGCTTTTTCTGCCTGTTTCATCCGCTGACATGGACTGCAATATCGATGCAGACACAGCCGCGCTGATTGCACAAGCCTTTGTTGCAGACAATGTCAGCATGGAGCTTGGCACGTCTTGGACAGAGGATACCTCGGCTGCTGATGTTGTCACCCTGTACGGCACTGACGGCAGCCCCTCCGCTTATTCCGTCGAGCTGGAAACCGACGGACAGGCAACCGGTTATGTTGTCATATCCGCATATGCCGACGTTGAAAATCTGATACTGGAATATGCGGAAGAAGCTGAACCGCTTTATGCGGCGTTTGGCAGCATAGAGGAGAAAACCGTCATCTATACGGGATTGACGGGATATTTCGCTAAGAACGAAAACGATACCTATCAGACGCTGGACGGTGAAGAAATCACAAAAGCAGATATCGGAGAAAGCGTACTGCAAACGGTGCGTTCTCCTAAAAACTATGCAGAAAACCGCGGTATTCTCTCTGCGGCTGAAAACGGCAGAGCTTTGTTTGCAGAGGTTGACGGTATGGCCGTCTATGATCCCGACGGCTTCAGTATCCAAAGCGCCGCCGGCACCTATGCCGCCGGCGATGTAGAAATTGTTGACACAATAGCGCATGCCAACCAATACTATCAAGGCCCGTTTGTCACCTATTCCTACCGGAACGATTGGGAAAACTACGCTACTTTCCGGAGAGCAAAACAGTTTACATCTTACGGCGAAGGAAACTGCGGACTGGTTGCAATGACAAATTTTGTGGAGATGTTTGGGGCTCGTTTTAATATGTCCAGCATTACAAGTAAATCCTATACGCAGCTTCACGATGAAATCAGACAGCTTGGCATAGAGAACGGTTGGTACATACCGGGTTCCGGTACAATTAGCAATTACTTGCATCTATACTTTAAGGCCGTCTGCAATAAATATGGCATTTATTACAACCCCGGTTCTATTATCACTAAAGTATCGACCTACGAAAATGTTGTATACCAACTAAACAACGGCGGTCCTTTCATTTTGAGTACGTTTGATCATGGTTATTACGGTGACCACGGAGTTACCGTTTATGGTTATATTCGTCTGGTCAGCCAGTCAACGGGCTGGTACAAGAGTTATGTGAAAATCTGTGACGGACTGGCTGAGGCTGACTCCGGCCGGTTTATCGATATGTCCACAATTGCCACTTCATCAACCGGTTTAATGGTTAGCTGGACATGGTAAACAGATCCAAAACAGGCGGCGCAGTTTTGTGCAAGTTTTCAGCCGCAAAGGAAGGCGAGGCTTTATAAGCCTCGCCTCTTATTGCAAATATACAATTTTACAGGAAGGTGAAATACGGTGTTAGACAATCAAATCCGAAAACTTCGCTCATTTTCGAATCTGTTCGGATTTTTTCTCAAATGATTCCGCGCCGTCAAATGCCGAAGGAAAGCCCCTCTGCGCTTTCATACAAAAACGGCCGCAGAAATGTCCGTCCTCATTCAGAGGACGCTGCTGCCGGCAGCAGCGTCAGTCCCGGCCGCATAAAGATTTCCTGAAGCTCCGCGTCGCTTTTTGTCAGCAGCCAGCCGCAGTATATACCTTTGACGAAATCCCTGCGGTCTTTCGTGCTTGCCGCATTGGCGCTTAATTTTTCGCGAAGGGCTTCCAGACGCTCCTGCGGCTTATCGTATGCCGCGTAGACGGACTCCAGCTCCGCCGCGATATCGTCGCATACATAGCTGAGAATCACGCTCCACCGCTTTCCGAGCTGATACAGCCGTTCCAGATTTTCAATTCTTTTCGGCGTTTCCTCCTCCGAATCCGGTCCCGGGCACATGGTGATTGCGCAATTTTCATCAACATCGAACTGCACCTCCGATCTAACGGACCGAAGGTACGGCAGAAACACGGTTCGTAGCTCTCCGGGGCCGATGTCTGCCTTGTCAATGGGATTCTTTACATGCTTCAGACGGACGCCGTTGCAGTCGGAACATATCGGCAGAATATTGTACGGGTGCAGCGCCAGTGACGGATACTTTTTCCGCGGAAAATAGTGGTCGGCCTCGCCCTCGCCCAAGGAAAACAGAAGCTCCCGCACGCAGATCGGACACACGTGTCCTTCCTTGCCGTTTGCCCTTTCGTATTGCTTCTGAAGCAGACTGACGCTGAACAAACACTCCGCTGCTCCGCCGGACGGGATGCCGCTCCTCACGGCGTCATAAAGCTGATTGCATAAGGCGTCCAGCGCTGCGGTACCGCCTTCCGAAAGCGGATACAGACGGTAGGTACTGTCATCTGCGTGCCGGTGAAACTGTATGTCGCTGCTGAAAGCCTCACAGATTTCCTGACGCTCCATGTAAGGCAGGCTGAACAGCGTTTCTATAGCGGCCCGTATGCCCTTTCTGTCAAGCAGACAGCCAAATTCCGGTTCCGCCAGCCTCTTCAGCTCATCAAAATCCGGGATCGGCATCAGGCTTTGAACAGAGGCCTCCAAAATAAGCTTTACCGTCTGCGTCAGCCGGTTCAATACATCTGCACAGTCAGCCTGCTTTACAGGTAAAAACATCTGCTTATTCTCCGTCCTCTCTCATGCGGTGTATTTTATCCAGCAGCCGAAGCCGCAGGTATCCCGAACCTACATTTTCAAGAAGCTCTTCCAGCTCCTCCGTGTTTGCTGCCGTCTTCAAAAGCTCATCAATCTTCGAATACGCATAGCTGCCTACCGGATGGCTTGTCCGGAACAGCTGCTGCATAATTTCATTGCGGCTGCCCCCAAAGGTAGAAGCCCGGATGTTATGACACTGCACCTGACCGTTTTTCAAATGAAAATAGTAGAGCTGATCCGGAAAGGCATCGGTTAAAATCAAAGAAGAGTGTGTAGCGACCACAATTTCATGAAAAGCATCCGCGCCGTCATACATCTGCTGTATCATTGAGACAAAATCAACGCTCCAGCGCTCGTTGAGATAGACGTCCGGCTCGTCTAACAGATACAGGCACTGCAAATCCTTCTCCCCGCAACTGCCCATCGCCAGCAGCCCCAGACGGACAAGCAGCATATATTCTCCTTCACTGAGCGCGTTTTCCTCAAGGATATGATCCGTTCCACGTATTCGGAAGCTGATATGCGCCTCCTTTACGATGCCCTTGTTGCGTGCCAGTATCAGCTTTGACAGAAATCGCAGCGGAGTCTGAAATGCCTGCGACAGACTTCTGACGCAGAGCGTGCCGCCACCGGCTCCATAAGGTTCAAAAAGATAGGTTAGAACCACATCTCCGTGCGCGTCGGCCGCATCGGCAACCTCGTCCTGATACAGCCGTGTCGTGTTCCAAGCATTGAGGTGTGCGCGCGCTTCTCCCTCCGACACAACATCGTCAAAGAGATTACCATACCGGCCCGCATCCTCATCAAGCTCTGTAATCTTTTTGGCGTCCAGCGTCAGAGAAAGGCTGACCGGCTGCGGCGTGCTGTCCGGCACGGACAGAAGGCTTTGCCTGCATTTTATGTATGCCTCTGTTCTGCCGGCCTCTGTCCCTTCGGGAAAAACCGCAAGAAACGCAGCCAGCGCCAGAACGGAGGTCTGCTCGTCGATAAACAGGCATATCGGATTTTCGTCCAGCCGGCGCAGAGATGCAAGCGTTTTTTCAATGTCCTCCCGCCGGCTCTGTGCGTCCTGCGTGCTTTTGCCCAAAAGACTGGCGTCAAACAGATCGCTTTGAAGGGAATCCCGCGGGGATCGCACCATGATATCAAAAAAATTGTTGTTGCTGCCGGACGCGCAGGTCAGCACGTAATCCGGCAAAAGGTGCCGGCGGCCGGCAAACGAACGGAACGTCCGCGTTTCCCCGTCCGAGGTGACGCGGATTTTGAATTTTTCCCCGTCCGTGCCGTTTGCGGCCTCCACGCGGTACAGCATACCGTTCCGGCGGATTTCATATATCAGCAAAAAATCGAAGCCCAGCACTTCATCCTGCACAAGACGGGAAAAGAGAAAACAAAGCCCCTCCAGAAACGCGGACTTGCCCGAACCGTTCAGTCCGATGAAAAAGCGTATGGGGATGCTGCCGTAAAACAGCCTGCTCTCCTTCGGCTTCTCAAAGGAAACGCTGACATCCCGTAAATGCTTATATCCGCTGATTTTCACTTGGATCAAACGCATAATTTCTCACTCCCTTGGCTCGGCCCAGCTCCAGGTATCGACGGGAATCGGCTGTCCTCTGTAATCCATGATCAGACGGCGCTCCTCCCCCTGCTTATAGTCGTCATAATAATTCAGGTAAAAGCCCTGACGGCGTTCCAGAAGTCCGGTGTTTTCCAGCAGACGCACAGTGGCTATCACGTCCTGAATCCCCGCTGAGGCCGTTTCCTTCCCCATTCTCATGAGGATCTGCCTGCGAACCATATGACACGCCAGCGGCTGCATGGCCAGCAAAAATTCCTCGTATACCGCCTGCTGAAGCGGAGACAAGCTCTCCACAAAGGTACGCGCACGCGCGGGCAAACGGGCATACCGTGAGTATCCCTTTTGCGTCTGTGCCGTGTATTTCTCTATGAGTCGGACTGCGGATTCCCCTCCGTCTGCCTGCAAAGTCTCCTCGCGCCGTATGTACCCGAAATCCTGCTTTTCACTAAGCAGGCCGCTGCTCTCCAACAGCGCGGCCTCTTCGCTATCCGGCGGCTGGCCCTCCGGTCTGTATGCCACCGGCTGCATATGGATAAGCTTCCACACCCCGCTGCCCGTCCGGTGCAGGCGAAAATGATCCAGCGCACCATAAGCGGGATCCCCCGATCCGCGTACAGCGCTCACAAACTGGATATCCACATCCGCCGGAAGCTGGAAAAGTTTGATTTGCCCGCTCTCCCGGACGGGTACCTGAATGCATTCCAGTGACGCGTCATAAAAGCAGTCTGTCCCTGACGGCGCCGTCCAAAACCACTTTTCGCGGTACCGCGTCCCCTTGTCAGCGGAACCCAGCGGACTGCTCAGCCGCATCCGGCGTATCTTATCATACCAGATCTGCTGCAGCTCACGCAGCTTTTTCAGAATTTTTCTGCCGTTTCTGACAAATTCCAGGCAGTCCCCGTAATCCTTCGCAAAGTCCCTCTGCGCTTGTATTTCCACGATAGGCAGGGGAAGCTGCATCAGCGTTTGCTTGCTCAAGGAGCTTTGAAAGGAGGTCGAACTTTTGGCGTTGCTTCGAATGTACTGCTTCACAAAGGGATGCGTCATCCAGACAAACAGGAAGAACGGATGAATTTTATCACTGTCTGCACGGATTCTCAGCGTGTTCAGACCGAAAACCGCGTTTTCCTCCGGAGGATCTGCAACCAGTCCGCACCGCCCCAGGCGGTCAAGCTGGTTTATCCGGTTCATCACGATGTCGCCTGCCAGCAGCCGGCAGCGTTCTGCGGAAGAAGGCTCCGTCTCAACGACGGCTGCCCCGTCCCACTGTATTTCCCAATCCTCAAGCTGAGGCGTTGCCGCATAGCTTGCCTTTATGCCGCCCCTCTCATTCTTTTTAGCTGCGCCGTTCAACTGAATTTCCGCGCATTTCTGCAGAACCGTCCCCTGATTCTGGTATATGACGCCGCGAACAGCATCCGCAAAGCGCTCCTCAAATACAAGTTTTGCGGTCTTTTTCACGGTTTCTATGGCGTTCTGCTGCCATTCGATGCCCTGCCGCAGCTTTTCCAATTCCTCTGCCGCGTTTTTTTGCCACTCCATAGACGGAACAGGTATCTGAAATTCACGAAAGGTTCCAAGGCGCAGAGAATTGTAAACCGCACCGCGGGATTCGGCTTCAAACTCTGGCCGCATCGCTGCCAGGCAGTGCATACCGTAGGGAGGGAATACAAGCTCCTCCCGGAATTCGGCGGCGATAATGTTGTTGCTGGGCGCCATAGGTACCTCTGCGATACCTACCTTTCCGACAGTTCCCGCGCTGGAGAAAAGGACTGTGCCCGGCGGAACAATACGGGCATGAGCCATTCCCTCGGCAGTCAAAAAACGGGAGGTCTGCGCAACCGAAGCGTTGTTCAGATCCTCGACCATAACCCAGGGACAGCCTCCGTCTCCGAAGGAGTGCCCTTCGGATTTCACATTCACGCCCGAATAGATTTTCGCTGTTTCGTCCAGACGCATGATTCTAAAATCTTTCCCCATGTATATGACCATTCCTTTCGCAGAACCGTCGGCCGTGTAACCGAATCCGATTGAAAAAGCCCCCGGCTTCGCCTTCCGAGCAGCGCCGGTGCAAAGAAATCTCTGTCATGCCTTCGCAGCTTTGACAGAACCGAGACAGTACGCTCATCCGCTTTATGATGGAAAGTCTTTCACGTATCCCGATGAGAGGAATACCGAAACAGCGCCTCCAGCTTCGTTTGACTGCTCCGAAGCTGCTCAAGAGCTTCTGTCAGATGCATCTGCTCTGCGGCATACAGGGAGGGACGATAAGTATCTGCGGCGAATATATAGTTTTCACGCCGGATATCCTCTCGGGAGGCAGTCCAGTAGACTGCATCAGACGCACGCTGTCTTTGAAAACCGTGTCTTTTGTGATACCGCCAGGCTTCGGCGACCTGATTCATGTCTTCACGGTATACGGTATCCGGAAAATCGCTCTCCGCTCCCCCGTATTCCGGAATTCGACTGAAAAAAATATTGCTGTCCGGCGCGGGACTCTCCTTGCGCAGAAGCAGAAGAGAGGAATGGCTCATCATATAGGGTTTGTACATCTTCATCGGCAGCGCAACCGCGCCCTCGAACGTATACTCCTCAAGCAGCCGGCGCCTCGTCTCAACAACCTTTGAATTGGCGGTAACTGTCAAAAATCCCTCCGGCACTAAAATCCCGCAGCGTCCGCCAGGCTTCAGCACCCGCAGAATCGCTTCCACAAAGCGAAGCGTCAGGCCGATGTCGTTTTCATAGGGCGGGTTGGCCAGCACCGCGTCAAAGCTGCCGGGCTTGCTGGAAGCAAAACCAAAGAAATCCTCACAATAAAGAGAAGCGGCGCCGCCGCTCAGATAAACGCTGACAAAGGCGGCTGCAGCCAAATCCCGGTTGATTTCAACGCCGATAGGCACACAGCTCCGGCAGCGTGCTGACGCGGCGGCAAGCAGACGGCCGCTTCCGCATACAGGATCCAATAAAGCCTCTGACGCGGCAGGCTCTATCAAATCCGCCATCATATCCGCCAGAGAGGCGGGGGTGATAAAATGAGCGAAATACCGGCGGTCAATCAGCATCTGAAGCACTTCGTTCAGAACTGCAGCCGCATTCCGTCGGATTTCCGACGGCTCCGAGCAGAGCGCGTCAAGGATACGTGCGGTGCAATCCGCGCATTCGTCCGAAACCTGCAGAGGAGGACGCTGTAACAGATACAGCTCCGGATGGACCTCATAGCATTGGCAGACGGCAGCCTCCCACGATGCGGCAGCAGGCTCTGTCAGCCGAACTTCACCGGTTCTCTCCAGATCATACAGAAGAAGCGCTAAATCGGCCAAAAATGCCGGCGAATCGGAGGCCGGAATGCAGTTCAGCAGCTCGCTTATATATATTTTTCCTGTTTTTTCTTCACCGAGCATGTTCATCCTCCGCTATCTTCTCCACAGATGCCGAAATACGGCCAAAAACTTCGGAGTTCATTTGTATCAGCCGTTCTGCCTCCCGTTTCAGCTCCGTTTCCCGCAGATCAAGTTCTTTTTCCGAAAGTATCTCGGAGCGCCTGTAAACAATATACTTTCTGGGTTCAAGTACCCCGTCCTTCTCCAAAATCTCCGATGTCCGAACAGTCCGGCAGAAGTTTTCCTGTTCCGGCAGCGCTCCCCGCCGGTATTCTCTATAAACATCCAGCAGCTTCCGCTCCTCATCCGATGTGAGCCGAGTCTGTCCTCCCTCAGTTCTGCCCATTTCGCTCGCATCCACCATCAGGATGCCGTCTCTGTCTGTTTTCTTTTCTCCTTTTTGCAACATCCACAGGGAAACAGGTATCTTTGTATTATAAAACAGTCCATAAGGCAGCAAAACGATCGCCTCCGGCAGCCTGTCCTGCACAAGTCCTAACCGGATACGGCGCTCGCCGGCATTCTGGCTGGCAAGCACGGAGGTGCTCAGAAGGACCGACATCCTTCCGCCGTCCTTCAGACAGTATAACATATACTGCAGCCACGCAAGACAACCCCGGCTCTTCGGCGGTTTACCGTATTTCAGCGGGATATCGGACATAAGATCCGCGCATTTGCGCCAGCCGGCATCGGCGAACGGCGGATTGCTGATGACGTAATCCGCCCACGCGGCTTCATGCATGCCATCTCCGAGAGCATAGGAAGGCCCGCTGCCGAGATCTGCCCGCAATCCCCTCAGCATCAGGTTGATTTTGGCGCATTTCCACGCCTCGGCGTCCGGTTCCTGACCGTACAGCACAAAATCGCTCTGACGCTCCGTCATATATTCGGCCGCAGCCAGCAGCATGCCTGCGGTGCCGCAGCAGGGATCATAGACGCTCCCCCCTGCGGGCCGAAGCAGCTCTGCAAGCAGCGCGGCAGTCTGGCGGGGCGTATAAAAACGGCCGGAATGTTTTGCACTTTTGGAAGTAAATTTTCCCAAAGCGTATTCATACGCATCGCCTATGTCAACCGTCCGTATCTGCTTTTCGGAAGCGTGAAATTCAAGAAACAGGCCGAGGATCTGTCCTAACTGTTTTTTGCTGAGCCTGTCCAAAGCGGAATTCAGGAGCGAAACACCCTGGAGCTGCGGCAGACTTTCAGCCAGTTTGTCAGCCGCACAGCGCAGCAAAAACCGCAGCTCAGCCGCCCCCGCCTCTCCGCCGCAGGCTTTTTTCAGATCTGATAGGCAGCGCCGAACCGTTTCCCGGTCGTCCCTGCTGTCCGTAGGATACTGTTCCGCCGGCATAAAGATCAACAGCAAATCTGCAAAAAGCTTCAGCTTATCCTCTGCGTCAAATGCATTTCCTATGATACCGTCATATTGTTTATGCATTTCGTTTAGAGACTGCAATGCATCCCGTTCCATAAAATCCTCCCGCAGATAGTCTGAATTTTGTTCCCTTTGCCGCACCGAGCGGTAAGCTGCCGTTTCAATCTTATGCCTCAGCCGTATCCCGTGTTTGTCCGTACAAACCGTTTGATGCTTTAACAGCCTTCCGAGCTTTTTATTACCTTAATTATATCGGCCGATCGGCTCCTTGTCAATACAAAATCGGCAATTCCGGCGGAATCGCCCGCCGTCATTCTACTTTCCGCCTGTCCAAATTTTCAATTTGGATTTTCTGTTTTTTATCTATGTTTTCCCGCAATGAAAATAAAAAATTATCTTGACAAATTGTCTTCCGTATGTTATGATTTAACAGTCAAGGTCATTGTTGCAGCATTTTATGGAGAGATGGCTGAGCTGGTCTAAGGCGCACGACTGGAAATCGTGTGAACGCTAATACCGTTCCGAGGGTTCGAATCCCTCTCTCTCCGCCACAACTGGACACCAATTTTGATACAATGCGTATCTTGGTTGGTGTCCAATTCTATATTTTAGCGGTTTCACTGCTTTGCAGCATGAAAAATTGGTTTCGGCTCCTATAGATTTGCCGGAAAAACTTCCGCAAATGATCAAATGGCAGCCGGACACAGAAAAATTCCGGACATAGCATGTGAGGATAAACAGGCTTGTCGGCGGACAACGAAGTAAATTACCTTTTGATGTTAAAAATTCGGAGGAAAAATGTCCTGCGATGAAATACATGCAGAATCTCAAACGGCTGATAAGGACGCCCGCCTGAACTGTAAACAAATACGGCAGGTTATCGCGTTTTTTTACCGCCGTTACAAAAAGAATCTTTACGGAAAACAGTCGGTAAAAGTATACGGCGGCTTTTCTCCCGATTTCCTTTTCGCCGCGCCGGAGGCTGAACCGGTTTGGGAGAAGCTTAATTTTCAATAAGGGACTTGCTCCGTCATGGAGGCGCGGCATGACATTCAGCGGGGGATTGACTCCCCGCTGAACGGAGGAATGGAACACGCCGCCGAGAGGGGCAAAGCTTCCGGCAAGGCGGCAGGGGGATATCTTGGCTAAGTTATATTCTGTTGAGTTGTTTTGGGCTTCCGGGATCTTGGACGTCCGGTACAGAATCAGCGGCGGGAGGATACCGATATCCTTTGCCGCAGGCATTTTTCTATGATTTGCAGACAGCAGGCAGAATTCTGCTTTGCTGCAATTTTAGAATTTCCCCTGAATATACTTTCTTTTCTGCGGAGCTTCGTCTCCAGATAGAGATTAGATATACAAAAAGACAGGTTCTCAGATGAGGTGCGGGATATGCTGAAAAAGAACAAATTAGCGGCTCCTGTTGTAAAATGGGTTGGCGGCAAGCGCCAGCTTTTGGACGAGATTGTACCCCTGCTTCCCAAACGGATCCCTTCCTATTGCGAACCCTTTTTGGGCGGCGGCGCAGTCCTTTTCGCTCTCCAGCCCAAAAGCGCAATCGTCAATGATTTGAACGAGGACCTGATGACAGTCTATGAGGTCATCCGTGACGATGTTGATTTGCTTATAGCCTCTCTGAAGGAGCATAAAAACACACGGGAGTATTTTTATTCCCTGCGCGATAAGGACAGAGACAAAACAGCCTACAGGGCGATGCCGAAAATCGATAAAGCTTCCAGACTGCTGTATTTGAACAAAACCTGTTTTAACGGTTTGTTCCGCGTCAATTCTTCGGGAGAGTTCAATGCCCCGTTCGGTTATTACAGAAACCCGAATATCGTAAATGAGCCTGTGCTGAGGGCAGTCAGCCGGTATTTTAACACCAATCATATCGTGTTTTGCAGCGAAGATTTCGCCGTAACGCTCAGCCGTGTAAAAAAGGGATGCTTCGTTTATCTGGATCCGCCCTACGATCCGGTTTCGGACACGGCAAGCTTTACCGGCTATAGCAAGGACGGTTTCGGACGCAGCGAGCAGATCCGTCTGAAGCAATGCTGCGACGAGCTGACAAGGCACGGCGTAAAGTTTCTGCTCTCCAACTCTGCGACGGATTTTATAAAGGATTTGTATCAGGATTATTCTGTAACCGTTGTGAAAGCCAAACGGGCCATCAATGCCGATGCCGGCAAGCGCGGGGCTGTTGAGGAGGTGCTCATCGCAAATTATGGGACTCAATGACGCCGCGTGGCAAAAGCTCTTTGATAAGTATAACATTCCCGACGCCGTGGAAAGGGACGGACACTTCATGATCTCCGCCGGTCAGATCAAAGAGTTCCGAGAGCCGAGATTGATGACCAAATTTGATCATAAGGTGAATCTGCCCGCCGTATTTGCGCAAAACAGCCTTGCGATTCTTCCCGTGACTCGCGGTGACTACATTATTTCCTCTTTTTCGGCATACAAGTCCTTTGAAGCGCCTGCCGCCAAAGCGCAGAGAGTCTCCGTTCCCCGGCATCTGCAAAGTCTCATGCCGCAGTTTCTTGTGAGTGAAGCCATTGCTCTGAACTGCGCCGGCGCATGCGGAATCCTTGCCGATTTTCTGGAGGAGGACGAAATTTTTCCAACCGTCAGCGGCCGCATGAGCTCCGGTGTCTTTGATTTTCATATTGATACGGCCCGCGGGCCGAAAACGGTAACCGTCAGCAATTCACAGATCGAAATCGACGCGGCTTATGAGGGCGCTTCCTGCCTTTCCCTGTTTGAAGCGAAAAACGATCTGTCGGAGGATTTTCTCATCCGCCAGCTCTATTATCCTTACCGAACCTGGCGCAGCCGTGTCACCAAACCTGTTCAGACGGTTTTCCTGATTTTTTCAAACGGTACATTTTATCTCTATCGATATCGGTTTGATAACCCATCAGATTATAATTCCCTGTATCTTGTGAAACAGAAGAATTATATTATTTCAACGTCAATAACGCTGTCCGATATTGAGTCCATTCTAAAGACGGTTCCAAAAGAGCCGGAACCCGAAATATCCTTTCCCCAGGCAAACAGCATGCCGCGCATTGTCAACCTCATTGAGCTGCTCGCTCAGAGACCTATGACAAAGCAGGATATCACCTCCGAATATGCCTTTGATGGGCGCCAGACCAATTACTACACAGACGCCGGCCGGTATCTGGGGCTTATCGAAAAGAGACGCGGCGGAGACGGCAGTATTTTATTTCAGCTATCAGAGCTCGGCCATGCCGTCATGACGCTGGGCTATAAGGAACGCCAGCTCGCCATTGCCGCACAGATATTGAAACACAGCGTTTTCCGAGAAACCTCGAAGCTTTATTTACGGTGCGGTGAGATGCCCGATTCTCAAGCAATTGTACAGATAATGAAACAATTTGGGATATATCATATAGAGTCCGACAGCACCTTCGTCAGGCGATCGTCTACTGTTTCCGGTTGGATAAACTGGATATTCGGCCTCGTAGAAAATGATACGACGTAAAAAATGCCTGTTTTGCACTGCGGGCGTCCCTTTTCCGTTCCACAGCTTCGGTTCTGCCGAAGCAGAAAATTATCAAAAAAAGGTGTAAACACAATGCCATTGAATTGCAATCTGTTTATGGAGGATTTTTTTACATGCAGATACTTGCACAATTACTCGGCGTAGCAGGAATGGCCATAGGCATATTCTCGTTTCAATGCCGTAAAAATTCATTGTTGTTCTGGGGACTGGGAATTTCCGGACTTTTGTTTTCCGTCCACTACTTCCTGCTTGGAGCATTCACAGGCGCTTTGATCAACGTTATCAATGTTGTCAGAAGCATATGGCTTGTTACGCCCCGATTGAAGCATTGGGGATTTATGGCCGGCATGAATCTGCTGTACTGTGCCGCTATTTTGATTACTTACAACGGCTGGCTTTCTATTCTGATCCTTCTTACGCAGCTTGCGGGCACCTTTGCCATGTGGCAGAACAACGGAAAGACCATCCGCGTTGTACAGTTTTTTGTCATTTCGCCCATCTGGCTGATGCATAACATCATCGTTTTCTCCGTCGGCGGCATCATCTGCGAAATTTTCAACTTATGCTCTATTCTTGTCTCGTTCATCCGTTTCAGAAAAACCGGATTTGAACAAAGCAGCCGGACGGTATCATAGGGAAGCGGCAAAGCCGCCCGCAGAGCTTTCTGCGGGCGGTCTTTTTGTGTGAGGTTAGGGTATTTTTATCAGAATATATTAATATCTCTTTCAGCTCGGTCGTTTTCTGAATGGCGTAAATACTGACAGCAATCCTGGCGATCAGCATAATAGTCTTGAGCTTCATCTGAATACGGCAGCCGAATGCATCATTCCCGGAAAAGACTGGTTCTGCCGAAAAAAGTTTCATCCGGAAAATGCTTTTCCCTCCATGCCGGATCGTATTTGTCCTTATACCGCGAGAAGGACCAGGACTTTTTCACGGAGGTACCGCAGAACATATGGTATCGCCGGGCGTGATTTTCGTTATCATAATACAAGGTAAAAAGTGACAGAATACCACCAAGCTGAGCAAAATTTTCCGGCAAATAGATTTTATAGCGATCCTTTTGATCCACAGTCGTAAGGAAATGCTCAATAAGGGCGATCTGTTCCTGTTCCAGATAAATGCTGATATATTCAAAGTCTCCGCGGGAAAAAGGGTACGCCTGCAGCGTCCGGTTCCTTTCCGGAACAGAAATAACATAACGGCTTTTAAGCCAGCCGCTCCGGCACCGGCAGAAGCGCCCGAAATCCGCGCCGTTTTTCCGGCATTGCATAACTTCGGTCACGCTGGTTTTGCCAAACAGATAGACAAAAGGTATATATTGCGTCCATTTTGATATGCAGCGTCTGCCGGAAATGTTTGCTCCGCCGTGCGGACTCTGCATATGAATCTCCTGAAAGCGGCTCAGGCTGCCTAAAGCTCCTTCATATGCAAAACTGCCGTCCATATCAATCTCAAAGCGCTGCGAAAGGCCGGAGCGGCTTTGCTCAATCTTTATAATCATGGCGATTCCCTTCTGTTCGGTTCAAAAACAAATTTTCTGCTGCATTTCGGCGTGCAGCATTACAGCCAGCCCGGTTCTCAAAGGAATATGGATTCGGGCCTGATCTTTGAATTTTTGCAGGAATGCATAAGCTGCTATAGCGGCAGACCATCAGTCTGCAAGAATTTGCTCTTATTTGAAACACTGTACCAACAACTGAACGCGTCAGCGTTCCGTGATGATACAGTAAAGCAAGGCTTTCTGTGGATATTTTACCATGAATCAAAAATGCTTGCTTGCAAGGGCATTTTTGTGAAGCCGTCAATGACGCAGACGCGCGTAGCGCGGAGAGGCGAGGCCTCTACTAATGACTTGCATAGCAAGGCTTTCTGCGGATATTATACCTCATCTTAGGTAAAATGTAAAATACTTTTTATTCCAAACGGCAGAAAAGATACATTCATGTTTTTCACCTATTCAAGACGATTGCTTTGAAGGACTTTCTCACAGTCGTTATCAAAATGTGAACAGCAGTGCACTGCAGTCAGCTTTGCCCCTTGCTCTTTCACATTGCAACGATTTTTGTATTGACAAACAATATACAAAATGTTATACTAAAAACAAACTATTCAGAAAGGATAACAAAAAAATGAAAAAAGTTTTAGCACTTCTCCTCGTGCTGATGATGACGCTTTCCCTTGCGCTCGTTAGCTGCGATGAGAAAGACGACGGTGACGACAGCCAAAAGAATCCCCAAACAACAGACACAGCAGCGGATACTGGGGAAGACACTGCAGCGGATACAGAAAATAACGATACCAAAAAGGACACGGAAGACACCAAAAAGCCGGAGGTGAATAACGACGGCACTCTCGCAGGCGAATGGGTCTGGAAAATCGATATGCTGGATATGCTTACAGAGCAGCTTGCAGCACAGCTTGATTCCGCCGAAGCAGGGGATCTCAAACTCGAAAGCTTCACCATCACTCTTATCATGAATTTGGACGATAAGGGGAACTGTGAGATGAGCGTTGACAAAAAAGCTTTGGAGGAAGAGCTGAACGACGATTTCATCGATGCCATAGTGGATTACGCATACCTCATTACCGTTAAAACTCTTGAAGATCAGATTGACGCCGGAGAGCTCACCGGAACAGCAGAGGAAAATATTGAAGCTGCTGAAAAGGAGCTCGGCATGTCGATGAAGGATTATTTGCGCTCTTTATACGAGGAGCTGTTTACCGCTGAAAACTTCATTTCTTCCATGGATATTTCCGAAACAAAGGAAAAATATGAGGTTGACGGAGATAAGCTGATATTCTCGGATGTGGAATTTACCTTTGAAGTTGACGGCGACGAGCTGACACTCAATTACGACGGAGACGACGCGCCCGAGTTTATGTCCTTCCCGGCAACGCTTACCAGAAAATAAGCATACGCTTACATAAGAGGCATGGGACGGCTGAAGATTTTGAAGTCGTCACGGATGCTTGTCCGCAAATCGGAGATGCAGAGCAGTCTGCATCTCCGATTGTTTTGTCTGCAGCTTTCTTTACAGGAAAACAAAATATTTATAGGAAAGGGAGATGATACAATTTTTTGCATCATCTCCCAAAATACTGAAAATATAGAAAAATTATGGGGTTTGCGGGCAGGATGAAGGGCTTTGGCTCTGCTGGTACTGCGTCCGGCAAAGCTTTGATGCCGTTATTTTTCGCCCTTCAGCAGCTTTATCAGCCGAGCTTTCTGGCCCTCCATCAGTTCCTCGGCGGCTTCCATGGTTGAGGATTCCGTTACAATGCGGACGGCGGCGGATTTTCGCGGGATAATGCGGACGAATCCGCCGGAGCCGCAGCGTATGCATATCCCCTCCTTGACCGCATTTTCCCCCAGCTCAGCGGCTTCATCAGACAGACGCTGAAGCAGCCAAGTCTTTTTCTCATGGGGTGCCTGAATGTCAGCCGCACTCCGGTATTGAACAGGCAGTTCGCGCAGCAGATCGGTAAGGGAAGCTTTGCTTTCGTGCAGGCAGACGGCAGCCGCGGCTGCCTGAAACAGGCGGTTGCTTATCCAGAGCTGCTGACCTGCGAGCCGGCGCGCCTCCCTGATTTCACCGTCCTCAGATGCCGGACAGTGCGTATATCTCTTCAATTCCGTACCTGTCTGTTCGGCAAGCTTCTCAAGATACGCCGGTGCGTCATCCGGAACGGCCGCTCTGCGCGGCGCCCTGCGCCGAAGCAGGAGCGCTGTCAGCATATATCGGTCGGCACACTCACCGTTATCCCGCAGAAAAAGACCGTCGGTACCCGTAAAACAGAACCGGCGCGGGCTGCTTTGCCGGTAAACAGCTCCCGCTTCCTCCAGAATCCGGCGAAACAGCATTGCCGAAGCGCTGTTGTCCGCAGAGAACTCAAAGCCGCGCAGCGACGAACCGATTTCCTCCCGCAGAGCGGCTGCCAGCAGCAGACGCGTTCCCGTAACCGCCGACGGAAATACGGCATCAGAGGTGCCGGACACGGAATGGCCGCTGCAAAGTCCGCTCTCAAAGCTGCGTTCAAAGCTTCTGGAGGGGTAAAGGCCGTTTTCGTCCAAAAAATACAGGGTAAGCCGTCCGTCCTCCTCTGCTATGAACAGGGTGAGCGCAGTCCCGTAACGAACTGCGGAAAAGGCGGCTTCATCATAGGTGCCTGTGCCGAAGGAAAAGCAGTGGATGCCGGAGGCGCCGATGCTTTCCGCCGTCATATGCGCCGCAAGCGAGGCTGATGTGCTTCCGTCATACATGACTGCCGCCGTCCCGTTGCGTTTTTTCAGATAAGCGGCTGCCGCCGCTCCAACCCGGACACAAAGCTGGCCGTCAGGTACGGCCGCTTTTCCCAGATAAAGGCCGTCGTCGTGGAAGTAGGAACGAATGCTCTGGCAGCCGTCAAAAACAACGTCTCTGTCCCCGTTCGCCCCCGGTACGGTAACGGCGACCGTCATGGGCGCAACACGTGTCCGCGCTTCCAGGTGCAGACCGTCGCCGATTACCGCTCCCTCTCCTATGACACATCCCTTTTCGATGACCGCATTCCGGCCGATCTTTACGTTCGCACAGAGGATGGATCCGTCAATGACAGTGCCGCTGCCCACCCGTACGCCGTCAAACAGAATCGAGCGGTTCACACGGCAGGTGGCGGGCAGAAAACAGCCACGGCCGACGATGGCATGCGTTATATGAGAAAACTCCCGGCGAACTTTCATGGAAATTCCGTCTATTTTGCCGTCCGCTGCATCAAAATTGCAGTGATAGAGCGCGTCCAGCGTACCGATGTCACACCAGTAGGCGTCGCTGACATAGCCGAAGAGCCGTGCGCCCTCGGACAATACACGCGCAAAGAGGTCCCTGCCAAAATCATACGGAACGCCCTCCGGTATCCTGCGCACCATGTCTGCCGACAGGATATAAATGCCGGTGTTTACTGTATCCGCGCGGGCTTCCGCCTCCGAGGGCTTTTCGATAAAGCCGCGGATTTGTCCGTCCTCACCGCACACCACGACGCCGAATTCCGACGGGGAGGCGGCGTGCGCTAAAATAAGCGTAGCCTCGGCGCCGCGGCTTGTGTGAAAATCAACGGCCGCTGACAGATCTGCTGAGCAAACCGCGTCGCCGCTGATCACCAGTATATCCTCTTCGGTTCCTCCGACCGCGTTTCTTACGCTTCCCGCCGTACCGAGGGGCTCCTTTTCATAAAAATAGGTCAGCTTGAGACCGTAAGCCTCACTGCCATAATACTTTTCAATAGCATCTCCCCTGTATCGCAGGGTAACGGCGGCGCTGGTGAAACCGTGCCGCGCAAGCAGGCGCATAATGTGTGTCATTGCAGGCTCGCCTGCTACCGGCACCAGAGGCTTCGGAATACTTTCCGTAATGGGACGCAGCCGCTGTCCCTCGCCGCCCGCCATAATGACAGCATGTTTCAATTTTGTTTGCATAAAATATCACCTTTCACAAAGTAAAAGCATTTCACGAAGAAAAAACATTTTCCGAAGGAAAGCATATCGCGGAGGAAAACATTTCTTTGTAAAAAATGTTTACGCGCGAATTACCGCTATGCCTTCATCTATTACCGGCCGCATGGATTTTTCTTTTACAAAGACATGCGGCCTCTTATTTTTAGAATTGTCCAAGCTTATTATATCGGTTCCTTATGTTTTTTATGCATTTTGACATGAAATCAGACGGAGGAATCGGCAACCCTCTGCAAAAAAATGCTATGCTTTGTGAACTAATAAATCATAAATTTAAGATGATAGAAGTTAAATTTCTTCTAAAGGCAAGTCTTTTTATCTGTATTTTCAATACGGGGCATGCCCCGTATTGAGGCGCTGCATGGCGTTCAGCGGGGATTGACTTCCCACGGAACGGAGGAACGGAACACGCCGCCGAGGGAGGCAAACCTTCCGACAGGGCGGCAGGTGGACATCTTGTCTGAGTTAAAAACAGCTCTTGACAAAGGTCCGAAATCGGACTATACTATAAGAGTTCAATTTTGGACAATCGGGGAGGCGGCGATATGGAAAAACGAAAAGCCGGTGAACGGCTCTCAGAATATAACAGCATCATGAAGGAGACCGATGAAATTTACCGTGAAGCGGCGAAGGCAATCGGCCTGTCGGACTGCGCTTTCTGGATACTGTATGTCCTGCGTGAGGACCGCACAACGGTTACGCAAAGCCAAATTTGCAGCGTACTGTATCAGGCAAAGCAAACGGTCAATTCCGCTCTGAAAAAAATGCAGAAAGCCGGGTACCTCGATTTGTGCAGCAGCGGCGACCGCCGCAGCAAGCGGATACAACTGACGGAAGCGGGTGTGCGGCTTGCCGAAAAGACGGTGGATAAAGTCATTGCGGCCGAGCATGGCGCACTGTCGGAGATGACCGACGCGGAACAGGAGGCCTTTATCGGGCTGTTCAGAAAATATACGGTTTTTCTGCATAAGCATATGCAGGAGCTGGCCGGAAAACAGATAATCGAAAAATCAGGAAACAGTCCGTCCGCCAGGAGCAAAAAGAAAATCAGCGGCTAAAAGGCGTTCAGGAGTAAAGTCTGAAAATATTTCTCAGACAACACAGGAAAGGCAGCTATAAGATGAACATACGGTTATCCGACCATTTTACCTATAAAAAATTACTGCGTTTTTGTCTTGCGCCTATTGTCATGATGGTATTTACTTCCATCTATGGCGTGGTAGACGGCTTGTTTGTATCCAATTTTGTCGGCAAAACTTCCTTTGCCGCCATCAACCTTGTCATGCCTTTCATCATGATTTTAGGCGGCGTTGGCTTCATGCTGGGCACAGGAGGAAGTGCCCTGGTTGCCAAGACGCTCGGAGAGGGGCGGAAGGAGGACGCCAGCCGATACTTTACCATGACGGTGAAGCTGACGCTCTTTTCCGGCGCCGCGCTTACAATCATCGGCACAGCAGGCATACGCCCTATAGCCTATCTTCTCGGCGCGACAGACGCTATGATTGGGGAGTGCGTCGTCTACGGGCGGACGGTTCTGCTCTTCAACGCGGCTTTTATGCTTCAGAATGTTTTTCAGACCTTTCTTGCCGTTGCGGAAAAACCGAAGCTCGGCCTTTTCTCTACTATTGCTGCCGGTATAACCAACATGGCGCTGGATGCCCTGTTTATCGCCGGTTTGGAATGGGGTGTCGCCGGAGCCGCGCTGGCTACGGGCCTGAGCCAATGCGTAGGCGGTATTCTGCCGCTGCTTTACTTTCTGCGTCCCAACAGCAGTCTGCTCAGGCTGACAAAATCAGGATTTGACGGTGTTGTTCTGCTGAAAGCCTGCGCCAACGGCTCCTCGGAGCTGATGACGAACATTTCCTCTTCTGTTGTCAGCATGCTGTATAATTTTCAGTTGATGAAATACGCCGGCGAGAACGGCGTCGCGGCATATGGCGTTCTGATGTATGTGCAGTTTATTTTTGCCGCTGTTTTTATCGGTTATACCATCGGCTCAGCTCCGATTGTCAGCTATCATTACGGCGCAGACAATCACGCGGAGCTGAAAAATATGCTCACCAAAAGCTTGCTTTTGATGAGCATAACAGGATGTATAATGACGGTGCTTGCACAGCTCTGTTCTGCGCCGCTTGCCAAAATATTTGTCGGCTATGATGCGGAGCTGTACGATATGACGCGGCATGCTTTTCGGCTGTTCTCTCTGTCTTTTATTCTGACGGGCGTCAATATTTTTTCCTCATCGTTTTTCACGGCCTTAAACAACGGCGGGGTGTCCGCGGCAATTTCCTTTTTGCGGACGCTTGTGTTTCAAATGCTTTCCGTTTTGGCTCTCCCGGTTTTCTTCGGACTTGACGGCATTTGGTGGGCGGCCGCGGCCGCGGAAGCTTTTGCGTGTGTTATATCCATTGCCTTTCTTCTTGCGAAAAGAAAAAAGTATCATTATCTGTAAAAAACCTGCCGCCGGCGCACCTTTTCAAAACATGTATGTATACCACAGATCCAGGCCCAGCTCGCCGAAGGTTTTCATCAGACTGCTGCCGAGGCATACATGATACTGAAAATTTTTTGAGTATATGACAATTTCTATGTATATGGCTGCTGACATAGCTGTCAGCTCCTGCAAAAGCTCCCTGTTTGACAGTAACCGTTCCGCGATAAGCTCCAGGTGCTTTTCGCAGGGTTCGTCGTCCCCCAGCTCTATGCTAAAGCACCAGCCGTCCTCCGGATATGTTATCTTTTTTCCCTTAATTACCCGCGTTTCGTTTTTTTTGTAGGTTATAGTGGGTTTTAGTCCCAATTTCTCTGTGATGTGATCCGTCTGAAGGCCGCTTCCCCTGATATTCAAATGAATAAATGTCACAGTCAAACCTCCTGTGCAAAACGAAATATTTACCGCCGCTGTCCGAAAACCGGAAGCGCATCTGTCTCACAGCTCGGGATGGTTCCGCAGCGCGCGGTATTCCGAGGCGGTGATGCCGTTATACTTTTTAAACAGCCGGCTGAGGTAGTTCGGATCCCCGATGCCAACGCTTGCAGCCGCGTCCTGAATGGTAGCCTTCTGCATTGACAGCAGCTCCTTGACGCGGTTCAGCTTCATTCTGTTGATATAATCGACTACGCTCATCCCCAGCGTGTTGTGAAACAGCTTGCTCAGGTATCCGGCGCTGATGCCGGCGGCTTCCGCGACATCAGAAACGCTGATGGGTTCTCCCAGATTTTCTGAGATATAACGGACGGCCTGCCTGCACCGGACATTCCCGGCATACCGCGCGACGCCGTCATTTTCCTGCGAAGCATGCCGGAGCGCCGCCTGCGTGACCTCGCCTAACAGCTCTATAAGCAGGGACACAGCCTGAAGCTCTCTTGTAAAATCCGTCGATGCTCGGATACGTATAATTTTTTTTATCAGTCTGTCCAGTTCCTGATTGGGCCCGTCTGCCGGCAGCATAAAGGGCAGAAATACAGACATCAAAGCGCTTTCCGCTCCGTTCTGTTTCGTCTGCGTGCTGAAAGGCTTGAAAAAGTGATTATCGAATGCGTCCTGCTGCCGGTCGATCAGCTCTCTGCCGCTGCAGATTTCGGTCTCGCCTTCCACGGTAAAGCCAACGGTAAAATGCTCGTGCTCATATGGAGAACGCAGAGAAACGCGTGTCGCGGGCCCCAGACAGCAGAGAACCGGCGGCGTAAACAGCAGGCTGCTTCCGTCCGGGAAAACTTCCTCTACCTCTCCCTGCTCCATATAGCAGATCTCATATATATTTTTCTGAGCGTAATGAAAGTTTCGGTAATTTGAGGTGCGGTATCCGTGCGCGAAAAGGATACGCGGCATCCGGCACAGCTCCAGCTTCATGGCCTGCATGTTTTGTGCTCCTCTCTGTTGTTTCAGTATAGCAAAGGATGCGTTTCCGGCAGCAAAGCTGCAATTTCCCCGTTTCTGCCGCAAATTACAGCCTCGGCTGTCGGTACCGCTCTGAAAAAATGCGGTGCCGAAAAACGCTGTCCATGAAAATTTCTGTTTTGCACAGAAAGCAAAACACTCTCTGTAAAATATTATATGAGAATTGTCCAGATTCGTCAAGATCATACAGATACAATTTCAGCGGTTTGTGTTATAATGTATACGGGAAAATATTATGCGGCGGCAAAACGGCGGCCGAGCACTGTCAAGATCCTTTTCTGTATGATTGTTCCCGCCTACGTGAAAAGTATCTTTTATTGCTGAAAAACAGGGCCTGCGCGGAAATTCAGCAGGCGCGGCCCGGAAAGGATGCATATTATGATGTCACAGCTTGAAAAACTGCGCAAAGAAGTCAAAATTCCCGCCCCGGGGAAGGATGTACGGAATATCTATTATGCCGACGGCCTTTTGGCGCACCGGGACGAGGAAAATGTAATCGCACGCGCGTATGCCTGTGCCGAGGTCTTTAAAAGGTATGGCAAGCACATTTATGAAAATGATGTTATCGCCGGTTCCATACGGGGGCTTTATTCGCCTGACAAAACGGAGGATGACCATCATTTTGCGTGGAAAATCTGGTCCTCCTACGGTTCTCGAGGATTCTGGGAGAATTCCGATCACTTTGCTCCGGATTACGCAACCGTGCTTCAGGACGGTGTGGGAGGCATACTCCGCCGCATCGAGGAATCCATGCATGTCCACAAAAACGATGCAGACGCAAATGAAAAATGCTCCTTTCTGCGCGCGGCTCAAATCACAATGGAGGCTTTCAGCGCCATGATTTCGGCATATGCCGACGCCGCTTATGAAAAAGCGGCACAGGCGGAAGAGCAGACGGACAAAGTTCGGTTTTCGGAAATCGGTGAAACATGCCGTGCCATTGAGCTTGACGCGCCGAAAAGCTTTAGGCAGGCGCTGCAGCTCGTTTGGCTCTGCCATATCAGCTTTATCTGTGAAGGCCGGTACGCCATGGCGCTTGGCCGTATGGATCAGTATCTGTATCCCTTTTTCCGTGCGGATATAGAAGCCGGCAAAATCACGCACGAACAGGCGCTGGAGTGGATTGAATGTACGCTGTTCAAAATTCATGAAAGAGCTGTTCAGGGAGCCGGAGACGATGTCGTCAATATCGCGATCGGCGGAGTCAAACCCGAGGACGGCGCAGACGCCGTAAACGACCTGAGTTATCTCATTCTGCAGGCAGTCGGCCGCTGCAATGTGCCGGGACCGAATCTGTCCGCCAAGCTTCACCGCGGCATGGATGAAAACTTTTTGGACGCTTGTCTGCAGGTTATCGGAACAGGCCTCGGTTATCCTGCGCTGATGAACGACGACGTCAATATTTCCGCGCTGCACCGCTTGGGATATTCGCTTGAGGATTCCCGGAATTACTGCATGGTTGGCTGCATTGAGAACTTTATCCAGGGCATGCAGCCGCCGTGGTCCGACGGCAGATACAATACGCCGAAATATCTGGAGCTTGCGCTGAACAACGGTTACTGCATGATGACCGGAGAGCGTCAGGGGCCGCAGACAGGCGAGCCTGCGGAGCTGAAAACGATGGAGCAGTTCATGCAGGCGCTTGAAGAGCAGATGCGGTTCGGCGCGTCGGAATACATGATGGTGTTCCGCAATGCAAACGAGCGTTTTAATCCTCTGAACTATCAGCAGCCGTACCTGTCCTGCTACTGCCGCGACTGTATTGCACGCGGTCTGGATATCAACCGCGGCGGTGCAAAATATCCGTCGGTACACGGCGCCTGCGGCATGGGCATTGCAACGGTAGCGGACTCGCTTGCCGCCATTGAAAAGCTGGTATACGAGGAGAAGGCCATGACGCTTGAAGAAATGCGCGATATTCTGCGCGATAACTTTGAGGGCCATGAGGCCGAACGGGCGCTGATGCTGAAAGCGCCGAAGTACGCCAACAACGACGATTATGCGGACAAATATGCGGTTTGGTTTGTAAAAGAGCAGGAGAAAATATTTTCATCGTATCGGACGCACGACGGCGGGCCGGTTTACACCCTTATCGCCTCCAATGTCGCCAATATTCCGGCAGGTCAGGAGGTCGCCGCTACGCCTGACGGAAGAGGAAAGGGAGAGCCGTTAAGCGATGCCGCGTCTCCCATGCACGGCATGGATACGCACGGCCCGACAGCAGCCATGCTTTCCCTTGCCAAGCCTGATTATACGCTTGCTGCCGGCGGAACGGTGGTTAACCAGAAATACAGCCCTGAGATGTTCCGGGATCCGGTCAAGCGCAAAAAGCTGGCCGCGGTCATCCGCACATATTTTGAAATGGGCGGACAAGAGGTTCAGATCAACAGTGTTTCCCGTGAGGTTTTAAAGAACGCGATGGACAATCCCGAAAACTATAAAAATCTTGTTGTACGCGTTTCCGGCTTCAGCGCATTCTATACGCTGCTTTCCCGGGCTGTGCAGGAGGATATCCTGAAAAGAACGGAGCATGAATAAATTCTGTCATACAGCGCCGGCGCTGAGTTCGATACAGGCAGGCGGCTCTGCCCGGCCGCGGTATCTTGTGTGCGCATCCGTTGGGATTCTGCCGGCAGACAGTCCGAAAGCTATGGAAGCCTTGCCGGCAGAGCAGGTAAAGAATCGGTACGGGGAACAGCTTTAGTAAAGGGGCTTGCCCCGTCACGGAGGCGCGGCAAGACATTCAGCGGGGGATTGACTCCCCGCTGAATGGAGGAGCGGAACCCGCCGCCGAGGGAAGCAAAACTTCCGACAAGGCGGCAGGGGTGTTGTCTTGCCTAAGTTATATTTTAATACATAACTGCAATTGAATAGGAAAGGAATATCATTATGACGATTCAGAAACCAGAAACTGCAAAAGCCGCCGTATTTGTCGGCGTCGATAAGCCCTTTGAAATCCGGGAATACCCGCTGACACCGACGCCGTCCGGCATGGCACGTCTGCGGCTTGCCGCAAGCGGTGTTTGCGGAACGGATATTCATATTCACAGGGGAAAGCTGGCAATGCAGAGCCCCATGATTATCGGGCATGAATTCGTCGGTCAGGTCGAGGACATCTCAGAGGCTGACAGCGCGGCGTCCGGCATCCGCAAAGGGGATTACGCCATTGTCGATATCGCCACCCCCTGCGGAACCTGCAAGCTGTGCTGCGAGGGAGACGACGCAAACTGTATCAATATGATATGCTCAAATGCGGGAGACCCCGAAAAGGCACCGCATTTCTGGGGCGGGTATGCGGAATATAACTACTCCCCTGTCGGCAATCTGGTAAAGATTCCGGAGGGACTTGACCCGCAGATGGTGTGCGTGTACGCCTGTGCCGGTCCGACAGCTCTTCACGCTTTCCGGCTTGCCAAAGAAGCAAATTGCGGCTTGGAACGTGCGAAGGTTGCTGTTGTGCAGGGACTTGGTCCGGTAGGAACCTTTGCCGTAGCTTATCTGGCCTCTCTCGGCATTCCGAATATTGTTGCGCTGACCGCAGGCGACAATCCTGCGCGCGAGGAGACAGCGCGTTCCCTCGGCGCTTCGGAAATTTTCAACCTTGACAGGACGGAGCCTGACGAAATCATTGCGTCGATACGTGCGCTCGGTGACGGAATCGGCGCGGATCTTGTTTTCGAGGCCAGCGGCAATCCTCAAGCCGTGCCTCAGGGCATGCGTATGCTCCGCAACCGAGGCGTTTATCTGATTCCCGGCCAGTACTCCAACAGCGGGAATGTGGAAATACAGCCGCATCTCATCACCTTTAACGCGCTGAGAATGATAGGCTCTTCGCAGTATTCGGTGTGCGACGTGGCAGATTATCTTGATTTTCTCAGAAAAAACACCGATTTGCATGCAAAAATCAGAGCCCTCACGACCGCTTATACGGTTTCAGAGGTAAATACCGCTTTTGAAGATGCAAAAGCGGGCAAAAACGTCAAGACGGTTTTGGTTTGCCAAAAGTAATCTTCTCCTATTGTGAAAGCAAGGCGGAACGCCAGACAGCAAAGGATTTATTTCCGGCCCGCGGCGTATGCTGTCAAAGCATCCCGGGCAATGCGGGCACTGTTGCCCGCACAGCGGAATGCAAAAACCCCTCCCGGTATCGGGAGGGGGTTTTGCTGTTATTTACATGTTCGCTTAAACTGTACTCAGTCAGACATGCGGACGGGACGGAGAAAGCGCATTCTTACGCTTCGGTATCAGATGTCTCCGGTTCACCCGTTGTATCTTCAGAAGCCGGTTCTTTGGTATCCGTTCCCGTATCCGCAGCTCCCGTATCCGAAACATCAGAGGTATCCTCGGTTTCTACCTCAACTGCCGCTTCGGTCAACAGCTCTATCACCTTTTCCATCTGAAGTCCCCGCTCGAGGTTGTCGCGCCCCGCTTTTTCAATTGCCGCCTCTGCGTTTTCCAGGCTGTTGCTTTGGGCAAACTCTTCCGCATATGCGTTAAATTCTTCGTCTGTATAGGAGAGGTTCTCGGCCTTATAAATCAGCAGCATCGTAACATCCGAAACGGCGGACATGAGCGACTGATTTGCAATTTCTTCTAAAAAGGCGGATTCTTCCATCTGATACATCATGGAAACATAAGTTGCCAGATCCAGCCCATATGATTTGGCATAGCCTTCATAGGCCTCAACCTGCGTATTATAATATTTTTCCGCTTCCGCTTCCGGATAATCCAGAATCGTTATATTGTTCATGACAGCGGTCCACACGGCTTCTTCCTTTGCGTCAAGACGCAGGCCCGCTTCGTAATCCGCAGCCGTTGTATATTTACCGTTTGACCGTTTTTCCGCAATCTCATCCGTCATTTCTTCAGGCGTTACAGATTTCGATATTTTGTTCAGTGTAATAGATACCTTAGCGGTCTGGCCGTTGATATCGGTCTCGGTAGACGAAAAATCATCTGCCAGCACTACGTCTATGTTCTTTGTTTCACCTTTGTTCATACCGATGACAGCATCTTCAATACCCGTAATTTGAATCGTATCGCTGCCGAGCGTAACATTGTAGTTCGTAGCAGAGCTGCCCTCAAAGGATTCGTCGTTTACGGTTGCCGTATAATCGATATTCACCTTGTCGCCCTCTTCCGCAGCGCGGTCCGTAATCTCCTCGTCATAGGCACTTGCTTTCAGATCAGCGGCAATGGTATCCGCCACACTTTTTTCGATTTCTGTTTTGCTGACCTCGACACCTTTATAGGTCCCGAGCGTAACGTACTTGCTCAACTCGAAATCATACATTTTTTCATCTTTTTTACCGCACGCGGTACAGGCCATCAGCATGACAGCCGACAACGCCAACGCTATCCATTTTTTCATTTTGCTTTTGTTCCTTTCAATTTGACTACTTTTTTACATTCCTATAATTTATACCATACTTTTCCGAAAAAGTAAAGATATATTTTACAAATTTCAGTCTCTTTTCACATTTTCAGCACGACCGGGAACCAGCGCGTCAACAGCGCTGCGGCACCGGGAGGAGCGAAGGGCGAAGAGGGCAAGCAAAAGGAACACGGCCGCTCCGGCCGCTCCGGCCAGCAAATCGGTCATGGTATCGATAAGACCGATATCAATATATCCGGGCCAAGGGGTTCCGTTGACCGTCACACGCTCCACGCGGACGGTGTCGATAGACGAATTTCCGCTGAGCAGGCGGGTGGACACGGAGGACAGCAGCGTATCTCGCTGCATGTCCTTTTGAAAAAGGAAATCGCATGCGAATTCAGCAAATTCCCACAGGAGACTGGACGAGAGCGACAGAGAAAAGGCCGATACTGCCGCTGCCGGCCCGAATTGCCGCTGAAGACGGTAAAACGGAAAGGCGCCTGCCGCAGCAAAAAGAAAGCCTGCCAAAAAATGGACGCCCAGATCCCACGCAGCAAACCGGGTGTAAAAATCAAGTATTTCACCGCAGAGAACGCTGGAAAGAAGAAACAGATTCCATAAAATGATTGAAACGGGCGGAAGTGTTACGCACCATTTTCTGAAAAGAAAAGGGATCTGACTCAGCAAAAAAGCCGATACGGCGGCCGCTGCTGCACCGCCTCTGCCGGTAAACGCGCATATGACGGTGCTTGACAGAAAGCCAAGCCCGCTCAGAATATGAACGATCCCGGCTGCCGAAGCAGCCCAACAGTTCAGCGCGGTCTTTCTTCGTGTACACGGAAATTTCATGTATATGAATCCTTTCTGATCGTATGACAGGGGTATTTCATGTGTTTTGGGATTTCCTCCTTCTGCGGCCGCTTTTGCACATATAACCAAAGGCATCCTTCCGCCCGGACCGTTTGTATCCTTTCTTATAATTCTATTATAATAGCATTTTTTTGCAGTATAAAATGCTCGATACATTCAGATTTTTACCCAAAACGGTATGCTTCATTCAACGGATTTTCCGCTCTTCTCTGCCAAGCTGTAAGCAATACCTGCGAATTTGAAAAAATAATGAAAATCATTTTGCATTGTATTGGTTACTGCGCTTGCCCGGAATCATTTATTTCGAAATTAAATTAGGAATAACCATTGACAATTCATACATGATGTGTTAATATTAACATGTGAACACGATAGTATTCACATGATATTCACTTCAAATTGAAAATACAATTAAAATTTTTCATATATTTGGAATATTTTGTGAGGCATCCGCATAAAATAAAGAGGGGGAACTCTTTTTAAAAAGAGCGGCGAATATTTAACGGCCATTTTCCCTCAGATATAAAAGGAGGATGTTTCATGAAAAGACTGAAAAAGAGATCCTGTTGTTTCTTCCTTGTTTGCCTGATGCTTTTTACACAAACGGCGTTCATGGCAAACGCGGCAATTTACCCGGACACCACAAATCACTGGGCGCGCGACTACATAGACTGGGTAACCAATAAGTTTATCCTGCGCAGTCCGGATAACACAAATTTTTATCCCGACGACGCGCTGACGCG
>CAKTAA010000012.1 GCA_934526185.1 uncultured Eubacteriales bacterium
TTATTGAAAAATCCATTTTATTGCCAAAGCGGCACCGGAATATGGAATTGGAAAAAGCTATGACTATGTTGAAAAAATAGATTCTTACAATTAAATTGGAAATAAAATATGACATACTGTTGTCGTGGTCAGTATGGCATTATATTGCAAAAAGGAGGATTTATCATGAAAAAATCAATATGCGGGATCAACTGCGAAACTTGTCCACAGAAGATCTCCTGCGGAGGCTGCGGAGAAACTGCCGGACATCCTTTTGGCAGTGAATGTATCATTGCAATTTGCTGTCAAAATAAAAGTCAAGTATTCTGCAGCGAGTGTTCCCACTGTAAACTTAAGACGGAACTGATTGATGAGTTCAATTCACTCGGTATTGAAGACATGGAAAAAGTGACAGATTTGAATTCACTCCTCGGTTCATATATCAACCTTGAGTATACTCTCCCAAACGGACAAAAGATCAAATTTTTAGATGATACCAAAAGCTATTTGGGGAATCAAATCTGTAAAAAGAACAGTAACCGATGGTATGGTCTGGCAGCTGACGAAAACTACCTTCTGATCTGTGAATATGGTGAGAACGGAACCGATGCGGAAATTGTTATTTATAAAAAAAGGTAGATTTGAGTTGAAGATAGCTGTGCTTTTTGCATCTGACTGACACGGAGGCAAGCATGTAAAAATACGGAAAATGATTGCATCGCTTGATGTTATTAACCTAATTGCAGTACCGATTTATTATCTGTATCCGTCGAAATTTATCGCGCGAATGGAAAAACTGCTGAATGCGTGTTGCAGAACGGAAAACCGTGCTCCCAAAGACAAACCCACGGCGATATTTTTGTATTGCTCCGAAAAATTGCCGATGAATTTACGCTATAAATATGGTCCCTTCTAAGAAAAGTGTTGCTAAATGATTATTAAAAAAACTTCATTGAAATAACGGAAATCCAAGCATAAGAAAGGCTCCTGCCTGATATGGATGGAAGCCTTTTGCACCTGTTTATGTTTACTCTGTGGGCTTGCTGTCTGGCGGAACAACCAAGTTATCACGAAATCCTCTGATAACCTCAATTCCAAGTATGTATCCTCTGTATGAGGTAACGCCTGGATTTTCTGCTTCTGGAATGAAGTTACCCTCAATATAAAAGGAATACCCAAGACCGGCATACTTACCAGAGCCACCATCGTCAGCTAACTCTGTACCAATGCAAAAGATTGGCTTGCTGTAATTATGTACCATTGTAAAATCAACTGCTCCAATGATTATCCAAAGCACAGCAACACAAATTATGCTTATAAGGATTTTCTTCTTTTTCATGTGACCGACTTCCTTCGTTGTTATATGCTTCTATTTTTTTAGACGCTAAAAATCTTGAATTGTTTCAAATTTCTTACATCATACAATATTCTTGCGTTTTTTAATACCTTTTAACACCCCCAAACAGGTCATCTTGGCGTAATCGACGGAGTTGGAAACCAACAACACTTTTATACTTGATGGTTTGCGGTTATCGCTGTGCAGAGAGAAGTTACCCCTATCTGAATGCAGCATTTTATGATGGCTTAATTGCAAAATACAATGGCAATGTTACTTACAGAAAGAAATCTTTATTAAATATGAAGCTCGAAACAAAAGCTGACTCACATCGCGGACTACACTGAACAGGCTGCAAATTACAAGGTTGCCTGCGGGTGTTGCGGCTGTATTGAAACAAATGGGCATCCCTTTCACGGCGAATGTTCTGTAGCAAAATGCTTTCAGGACAAAGGCGTTACCCATTGTAGGCAGTGTCCGGATATTCCGGAAAATTGCGGAGAAGTAACTGTAAAGAGTGGATAAAACGAATTTCATTTATGTGACGATTGAAGCAAAACCACCTGCGGGAAGCTCCATGCATATTCATATACCGACTCCGAACACAGCGACACCCCTTCCGGCGCGAGAATAGAGCAATGCAGAAGGGGGCTGAAAATGATACATAACTTTTCTGATTTTTGTGCCGCTTTACTTGGCTGCGGCGAGGATGCGCTTTACAAGATAAAACAGCTCGGCAGTTTTCATAGTTAAGATAATGTAAAAATTCGAGCGTACAATCGTTGAGCTGCAAATGCGTGTGTTCATCACTATGAGCGGCAGAGCACGGAAGACCAATAAATCCGGCATAGATTATGGCTGGAGCAGTATGGTTTTACCACAGTTGAAAATTTCTGAAAAAAGAGCGATAAGTTGTCCGAGCTTGACCCGAACGAAAGCTATAAGCGTGTTTGTTAAAGGAGGCAAAGAAGCCTTAGAATTTTACCGAAAGGCCTTTGATGCTGAAATATTGTGTACATAAGAGGATGAATGCAGTGGGGATATGCACCAAGTAATTGCCATATCTGAAATTACGGAAGTCGCCATCCCCGGCAAAATTATGATGTTCTGCTTTCGTTTCGGAAAAGGCGGTTCGGACAAAGTGAAAAAGACATATAAAAGGTGACGACTATTGAGTGAATCGGCATCATTGGTATGTCAGATATATGAGAGAGGATAAGCGCTGCAAATTGATCAATGGAATCGTCGAATAAAAGAGGAAGTCGCATCGCTTACTATATGGACTGAACCGCTGATGCGTCCGACTTTGCGTGGTGCGTAGCTTCTCCAGTTGTCAAAAAGATATTCGGCAAGGCGTTTGAGCATGTTTGACGCAGCACTTTCAGATTTGATAACCCCGGTAAAAGACATTGAGATATGTTAAAAAGCTGATTGAAATAAGAAAAGTTGGCATAAGTAAGGGAGTTCATAGGATGAGTATGGAAATAAAAAAGCTAACCACCGAACTGACGGAGGATTACCTGCACTTTTTTGATGTCACACCACATTCAACAAACAAGGCTAAACACAGGTGCTACTGCGTTTGCTGTGCAGGTGAGGACTGCGACGGGCGAAATTTTTCGACGGCAGAAAAGCGGAGAAGCATCGCCGAGGAATATGTTAAAAACGGTGCGATGCAAGGTTATCTTGCCTATTCTGACGGCAGAGTTGCCGGCTGGTGCAGCGCAAATACAAAATCCGAATGCTATGAGTGTATGTCCTGGAAAAGGTTTATGCAGACGGTAAAAAAGGACGAGCCGGATGTCAAGGTTAAATCAATCTTCTGCTTTACGGGCGATCCCGAAATGCGCGAAAAAGGAATCGCAGCGCAGCTTCTCCGCCGGGTTTGCGACGATGCGGCGACCGACGTCTTTGATTTCATTGAAGCCTACCAAAACAAAGAGTTTATCAATACGGCAGAGAATTTTATGGGAACGGCCGGTATATACGAAAAGGCGGACTTTGAGCTATGTTATGAAGCCGGCAGCAAGCTTGTAGTGAGAAAAAAGCTGAAAGGATAACAAAAATGAAATATGAATTTGACAGCGAAATCAAACAGCTTGAGGGAAAGATCAAGTGGAGTGTTTTTTACTTTCCGTATCCGGCGCTTGAAACGCTCGGCTCAAAGGGAAATATTTCTGTTCTGATTACTGTTGACGGACACAGCTTTGATCATACCCTGCTTCCGTCGCGGAATGGGCATTATCTTGTCTATAATGAGTTTATCCGTCAAGCAGTCGGCAAGAAAACGGGCGACAGCGTTCATGTGACGCTCGAAAAGGACGAAAAGGAGCGTAAATATGTAGTTCCCGCGCATATAGAAAAAGCACTTGCGGACGCAGGTGTATTGGAAGAATACCTTAAACAACCCGATTACCTTAAGCGTGAACAGGTGATCTTTGTTGAAATTGCGAAGAAGCAGGAAACGAAAGAAAACAGGCTGAACAAGCTGATAAAAAAGTTGGTATTATATAAATGATTATTTTTCAAAAGCAAGTTTCGTCATAGCATATGATTACATAATGTCAACCTATAACTTTGAGGACCTGTCAACGGACGTTTTTATGGATGTGCTTGCAAAATATCAGTACGATACAGGCTGATTCGGCGGGCTCGTATACGAATACGAGTATAACGGTCCAACGCTTCACAATACCGAATACGCGCTACGATATATCTTTTCCTCAAAGAAAAACCGTCAGCCGTGTATCCGGTTATTCAAAAGACGATGAAATATATTTTAGAAAGATACATTCCCGGACTTGGTTGTTGGGTTGAACTTTTGGAACCGGAGTCAATAATTTTTCGCATGTTCCGTGGTGGAGTTGTTGGGGCAAAGCAACAACGAATATTGAGAACAAAGAAAGCATACAGCGCGAACAGTCGGGCGTCCTTTGACGAATTTGTCGCTCTGTAGAGTGAGCTTGTACCAAAGAGCTATATAAAGACATCATAAAATTTCCGACAGAGTAAATTCTGCGTTATTGCGATGTATTCAGCTGTGAAAGATTTATTTGATGAGTCGCTGTCCTCTATTTGATTCGACAGATAAAAGAGGGCGGAACATGGCACTTAACATGGAGCTTTGGTGAGGAGAGACATTTCGAAAGCTGAAGCGTCAATAGGAAATGCACTTAACCATGCTCATCTTGGCAGAACGTAATCGATTTGGGAGAATTGAGAGATGAAAAATAAAATTCGTTCCCTCCGTATGGAGAGGCAATATCTATCCCGCACGGCAAATGAATCAGAGTACAAACAGCTTTATCGTGATTTGCAGCCGGGACAGAACGTTTATTGGAACGGCTTCGGAGATCCGCCGTCGCTTAGCTTTCGTGCAAATTTCAATGATATAGAGTTCAACCGCTGCCGTCAGGCAAAGCGTGAACTGATAAAAGGACGGTTTGCTGGCGGAAACCTCGGCTGGATTGTGCCGGAAGATATAGAGCTGTTTGCGGCACTATATAGGAAGCCGCTCAAAAATCCTTCTGAAAAATACATGCGTATTTTAGGGCTGATTGAGCAGGATGGACCGCTGAATATTCAGCAGATGAAAGATGAAACAGGAATGCTTGTCAAAGAAATTACTCCTGTTCTTCATCGGCTGCAGGAGGCATTTTTGATTTATGAGGATCAGTATGACGGCGAGTGGGATCGCGGTTGGTACAGGTTTGCGGAAATTTTTCCTAACGCTGTTTTACAGAAATACACCCGTCACCAAGCGTTAAAAATTATATTGCAGCGTTTTTCATACCGCCATGTGCTATTCAATACGTCTATGGCCAAGTCTTTCTACAAACTGCCGGAAAAGGAAATCCAAGCGGCAGTAAGCGAGCTTGCTGACGAGGGAGTTATAACGGGAGCGGACGGCGGTTATATGCTGAAAAGCGATTTTGAACTTTTGCCTGCATATACCGCTAATCCGCTGAACATGGTTTTTGCCATTCACAGAAGTGACTTTTTGTATAAATCAGGCGAGTATTTTCTCAAAGAGTGGATAAAACCGTTTATAGAGAATCTCCCCTATGACCACGAGCCTTTGCAATATCTGTTAATCGATGGTGAGTTTCGCGGAGCATCTGTCGGACATTTCCGCAATGGGCCTTATGATTTGAATGATATCGTTTGTGATTTTCCCGATGCAGCAGCTCGGGAAGAAGAAATCCTTGAAGCTGTCAAAGCCGTTAACTTCGGAAATGCGCCGCAAAGGTTTATGGGCAAGAAACTTTGAGTGAATCTGTCGTTCACACGGGTGTAAAATAAGGTAAGCGAAACCGGAAAAACGATGCAGGAACAGTTTTGTTTTCAGCAAAGTTAATCCTTGGAAAAACTTTTATATTAAGAAAGGATAAAAGAATCTGGTCTGTATTTAAGGCTTAAAAAATATGCTTGCTTTTTATGCCGGGGCAGGATATAATAAAAGAGATAAAAATTGGGCGCTTTCACAGCTGTCAGCGCCGAATTTTTTAAGGCCGCATCCTGGGCGCGTTATGTCCAGAAGAATGAGCGGCGTGAAAATATTTGCAAACGCTGTAAATGGGCGAAGAAGAGGGAGGAGTATAAATATGAAACGGATAGCGGAATTTCAAAAGGTTTCCCGCGATAGATTCCTGCTGGACAGCAGAGAGTTGATAGAGGACGGCGGTGCCGCCTACGACATTCTGCGCATGCCCTGCCGCGCAACGAAAGGATCGGCCGGTTATGATTTTTATCTGCCTTTCGATTTAACACTACTGCCCTCTCAAAGCATAAAAGTGCCGACAGGCATCCGTGTGAGGATGAAGGAGGGGTGGGTGCTTCAGATATACCCGCGCAGCGGTCTCGGATTTAAATACCGTCTCCAGATGGACAACACGGTGGGCATAGTTGATGCAGATTATTATGGAGCCGATAACGAGGGCCACATTTTTATCAAAATGACAAACGATACGCATGACGGAAAAACGCTGGTTCTTCACAGGGGTGATGCTTTTGCACAAGGAATTTTCATCGAATTTGGCATTACGGTGGATGATAATGCAGAGGGCCTGCGAACCGGCGGCTTAGGCAGCACGGGACGCAGTTTGTAAACTATTCCTGAAACGAGCGAAACAGGGAAAAGCGCAGACGCTTTGGTTCCTGTAAAAATAAAAGCGTAGCTGAAAAGCCCGGATACGCGGAAAGTGAAGTGCAGAAATGAAACGAATGGTGAAGTGCCTGATTTGCGGAGCGGAATTCGAAGAGGGAGCCGATGTTTGTCCTGTATGTTTTGCCGGTCCGGAAAATTTTGTTGTGCTGGAATCGAACTCGGTATCAGATAGTAAAAGAAATACCGACGACATGTATTTGATTCTCGGCGGTGGAGCTGCCGGAATCAGCGCAGCCGAAGCCATACGAGAGCAGGATGAAACAGGTCGCATTGTTATACTTGAAGAGGAAGAAGAGCTGCCGTACCGCAGACCGGCGCTGACAAAGCAAATTCATGCACAGTGGAATCCGTCGGATATTGCGGTTTATCCGGAGGACTGGTACACGGAGAAAAATATTCAATTGCTCAGGGGAAAAAAGATTGTATCACTGGATACGGCGAAGCGGGAGGTCCGTCTGAGCTGCGGAACAGTGATTTCATATGATAAGTGTATCTATGCTTTGGGGGCAGAAAGTTTTGTTCCGCCGTTTAAGGGTAGCAAGCTTACGGGTGTCAGGCCCATCAGAACCGTCAGTGATATCCGGGCAATACAGCAGACAATCAATGATTCACAGAGAAAATGCGCTGTGATTATCGGCGGCGGCGTGCTGGGACTGGAGGCGGCGTGGAGCCTGCATCAGGCTGGAATGCGTGTTGTCGTTTTGGAGGCTGGCGAGAGGTTGATGGCTCGTCAATTGGATGAGAAGACAAGCAAAGAATTGGAGGCTGCTGCGGAATCGTCGGGAATTGATATTGTGACTGGCGTGACAATTGACGGAATATTGGAACAAAACGGACAGGCGGGCGGAGTCAGGCTGGCAGACGGAAGGCAGTATGAGGCGGATTTGGTAGTACTTTCCTGCGGCATACGCTCCCGTACTGCGATTGCGGAGGCAGCAGGAATTTCCGTAGGCCGCGCGGTCAAGGTAAACGAATATATGGAAACAAGCGCTGAAGGGATATATGCATGCGGTGACTGCGCTGAATGTGATGGACAGAACATTGCCTTATGGCAGGAGGCTGCCGATCAGGGACGGACGGCGGGAATCAATGCTGCGGGAGGCAGAACGGCTTTTCAAAAACAGGAGTATCCCGTATTCTTTCAGGGAATGAACACATCCCTGTATGCGATAGGATCCCCGTCTGAGGATCAAAGCGATGCTTTGGTGACCTTTGACTATCCGAAAGAGAAGAAAAAGGAGACTTACTTTTTTCAAAATAAAGTTGTTACCGGTATTGCTGCATGGGGAGATATAGCGGCGGGCAAACTGGCTGATGTCTTACAGCAGAAAAAAACATTCGGAGAAATTTTAACAATGAAAACGAAAGAAAATGGTTCGTGAAGGATAAAGGGAAAAAGTATTTTTCATAAGGGCTGAGATCCATTATTCTGCATGTGAAATCGCCGCTAAAAGCGGCGGGGATATCCTCATCAAACTATAGAACAAGCGGAGGCTTTGACCTTCGCTGTTTTGTATTCTCTAAAGCAAACCGAATATAACGGCCCGAAAGATCACTGGATAGTAATGATACGAGATGTGAGTCTGAAATATCTGAATCATACACTGAACATGCTTTTGATATTTGAGTTAAAGTGGTTGGATTTCAAAATACACAGCAATTCGTCTACGGCCGCTGTTGCTGACAGCAAACAAAGAATGATCGTCAGCAGAACGGTATTTATGTGTAGAAATTTACATATGTATGGCAGACAAAACAATGATGCTCCTGAAAGCTTGTTCAGATTCGTGTGCAGCGCTGCGAATTTGTGAAACTTTACTATGCCGACGATATATGAAGCGATTTTTATGGCCGCGATAACGAAACAGAAATATATACCCTTCGCTGGAATTTCCGGAAGCAGAACAGAAAATGTTTTGACTGATGCCGACAATATAAAAATAAGATCTGCGAAGCTGTCGAGAGCCGCACCGGCCCGGCTTTCCGAGTGCGTTATTCTTGCTGCCATACCGTCCAGAATATCGGTGAACCCGCAAAAGGTGTAACAGATAAAAAACGGAAGGGAAAAGGGAGCCGTGAAAAGTATAAAGACGGCACCTGCGATTCTGCTTCCGGTTATTATATTCGCCAGATTTTTTATAGTTCTCACCTCTGTGCATTTTAATTCAACTGAATTCAACATGGTTATATTTGCAGGAGTATATAAATAAAATACATGACGAAAGGCAAATGTATCTGCTTTATTTATAATTCTGTTCATTATAATACGTCTTTGCGTTTTTTCATTTAGAATTACACGCAGCGGTAGAGATTTGAGCGGTATAGCGGTATTGATAATTGCTTTTCTGCTTTGAGCCCGTTTTCTAAAATATGGTAATATAATTTTATTATTATTTCACAAATTCGTCGTGTAGAAATAATATTGATTTATATTTAAATTGGATTGCAGACATAAGCAAAAGTTCCGGAAAAGTTGAAAAAGATTTGTCAGATATTGAAATAACATTCTGAATTGCCGTGAATGATAAGCAGAGCATAAAGGGGCATTGTTGGGAGGTCAAAAGCACTGTCACAAACGTGAAAATAGTAAATTATAGGCACTTATAACACGAATTCAGTTGTGTCATAAGTGCCGCTGCTTTGCCAAACAGAATAATTTTGTTTTTTATAAGTTATATTTTACCGATTATAATCTGTGGTGTTGCGTCTTGTTTTTCTCAGTATTTTCATAATATCGTCAAAGTCGCTTTCAGATATTACGCCCTCGCCAATGGGATCCGGAGGAGAATTATCCGTTTCTCTATTTTGTACATTGTCAGTTTGGTCCGCATCAGTTTTTTTGTCCTCTGCTTTTTCGGCAGATTTTGTACTTCCGGAAGATATTTTTGCCGATCCGACAGACGGCTTTGCCGTTTCAGAGCCGGCGTCCAGCCCCGTCGCAATAACTGTAACACGAATTTCGTCTTCCAGACTGCTGTCCAGTGCGGAACCCCAAATGATATAGGCATCAGGAGCAGCTTCACTGGCGATCATGGAGGATGCAATTTCAACCTCGTCCAAACCGATATCAGGAGAAGCGGTAACGTTGATCAAAATGCCCTTGGCACCTGCAATCGAAGTTTCAAGAAGCGGACTGGAAATGGCTGCTTTGGCCGCTTTTTCCGCTTTATCTTTACCGTTGGCATTGCCGACGCCCATATGCGCCAGACCGGCGTTCTGCATTACCGTTGTGACGTCAGCAAAATCAAGATTGACAAGCCCCGGAACGTTAATCAGCTCCGATATGCTTTGGACACCTCTGCGGAGTACATCGTCCGCAATCAGGAAGGCATTCATAAGCGTAATTTTTGTATCTGAAGCCTGCTTGAGTCTTTCATTCGGAATGATAACCAATGAATCAACATATTCGCGAAGCCGCTCAATACCGGCCTCAGCCTGTTCCATGCGGCGGCGACCTTCAAAGGAGAAAGGCTTGGTTACAATACCGACTGTCAGAATACCCATATCGCGGGCGATTTTAGCAACAACCGGCGCAGCTCCGGTGCCGGTTCCTCCGCCCATACCGGTGGTGATGAAAACCATATCCGCCCCTTCGATCGCTTTGCGGATATCCTCGGCGTTCTCCTCCGCCGCGTGAGCACCGATTTCAGGATTGGCGCCGGCCCCCTTGCCTTTTGTTGTTTTGTCACCAATATTTATTTTCATGGAAGCGCTGGAGTTGGCTAAGGCTTGTACATCTGTGTTAATCGCGATAAACTCGACACCGCGGACATTTGCGGCAATCATTCTGTTGATAGCGTTATTACCGCCGCCGCCGACGCCGACGACCTTTATATTTACAACGCTCGTATCCATTTCACCCAGTTCAAAAGTAGACATTATGTAACCTCCTGTATTTTAAATGAGCCAGACGGCGGCCTTTTCAGCAGAGAATGATTCTGGCTGCTCCAAAAGAAACGCGGCCATAAAACTTGACGGGGAATGACTTGTAATTATAAAAAAAATACATAAAAATATAAAAATGCATCGGTTGATAAAATTGAATCGATTTTATTCCTAAAAACTCCTATTATATATAATAATATCTTTTCATGAATTTTGCAAGAGCACACAGGCAAATTCATGAAAAGTTTACATAAAAAAGGCATATATAAACCCTTGTTTTAATATTTTAAATAAATCACATAAAATTTTAAAAATACAAAAACAGAAAAGCTACCGCCAAATAATGAATTCAGGAGACAGCATTATTATCCAGAACAACAGAAGCCATGCTGATACTGTCTACACTGATCGTTCCTCTGTCGTTTTCTGTAAACTGGGCTAGAATACCTTTGGTAAAAAGAAGCTTTGTATTTAGATCCGTGTAAGAACCTACTTTAATCTGAAAACGATTATCGTAGTACAGAACAATATTAAAACGGTCGGAAATATCTACGCTTTCAATTTTATCAAAAATATCGGCGGCTTCAATGAGCTGCAAGGCAGAAAGGATGTAGTCGGAATAAGATTCATCGGCAAATTTTACGATTTCTCCTACGACAGCATAGGAAATTTTTCCAGCCCGGAGCTCTTTTAAAGTAGTGTCAATGCCGGAGGTATCCTTATGGCGTTCCAGTACACGCAGATTAGAGGAGAGAACAAAATATTCAGGCCCGATTTTGGAATAATATGCCGGTGTATCCTGTACAACCGTCAATTTAATTCGGCTCGGAAAAATCCTGGAAATCTGGACAGAACGAATATAGGGAAATTTCTCCTGAATATTTTCAGATATGGCTTTCTTGTCAATGGAAAACATATGGATATTTTTCTTCAGGCCCGACGCAGCTATGACTTCCGCAGGATCATAATATGATACATTTTCAATTGTTACAGAGCGGACGCGCAAAAAAACAAAGAAACAAAGAAAACAAAGAAATAGGACAGCAGCCGTAGCAATCGACATATACAGAAAACGATGATTGACATTTCTGGTAAGAGCTTTTTTTCTAAGTTTTGTCCATAACTGATGACCGGATACGCGGTTTCCTGTTTCCTTTTTATCACCCGCATTGCTCCGGGATACATTCCTCTTTTTACGTTTGGTTTTAAAGGTATAAATCCTGCGGGGAACAGCTTTGGTGGGCTGATTTTCCTTCTGTACGTCCTTTAAAGGAGACGGTGGCCATTCCAATGAAATACCTGATTTTTCAGATTCATTTTCCACCTGCTTGTTATGATTCTCAGACGGCAATAGCGCACCTCCTTTCCTTTCCGCAGTGCAGCCCTCGATTTTGATGACGATGAAAACGGAATAACAAGATCACTTCTTTTTTTGAACCAGTTCCATAAGAGCATCATAGATTCTATCGTTTGCATCCGGGATGGCTGTGCGGGCGATGCTGCAGCTTAATTTCTGCAGCTTTTCACGATGGGAAAACAGATCATCCAACGTTTTAGCAAGCGCTTCGGCATTCAAATCTTTTTCTTCAATCAGAACAGCCGCCCCCTTGTCCGATAGCACCCTTGCATTTTTATACTGATGATTGTTTGTTACATACGGCGAGGGGATGAGAATACAGGGCTTTTTCATCAGCGCAAGCTCAGAGAGCGTTATGGAACCCGCACGGTTGATGACCAGATCTGCTGCCGCCATTTGCAAGGGCATATCATAGATGTATTCTTTTAGCTGTATGTTGGAAAACTGATCGAGTCCTTCCTCCATAAACAGCTTTTTTGTCGCTTCGTATTCAAGGGAACCGCTGGCGTGAATGTGCAGAATCTCAGGATGATGGCTGATATATTGCTTCATGAGCTGAAGCATGCATAGATTGATAGGTTCTGCTCCCATACTGCCTCCGCAGCTTAGGAGAAAATAGCGGTATTTATGCGAGATACCCAGATTTTCCCGTGCGTTCGCATTCGGACAGATCGCACTTCTGAGCGGATTGCCGACACGTACGGCGAGGGCGGGATGCTTGAGATACTGTTTGCTTTCCTCAAAATTGATAAAAAGAAGATCCAAGTGCTTTTCCAATAGTTTTACCGTCATACCCGGAACTGCATTGGACTCATGCAGCGCTGTCGGGATTCCGAGATCTGAAGCCGCTCTGATCACAGGAAAGGAGACGTAACCGCCGGTCCCGACCACAAGGTCAGGCTGAAAATCCTTCAGAAGCCTTTTTGCCTTGGAAACGGAGGTCAGAGTTAGATAAGCGGTTTTTAGGTTGGAAAGCGTCAGCTTCCGCTTCAGTCCCTGAATTTCTACGTGATACAGCGGATATCCAGCCTGCGGAACCAGCTTGTTTTCGATTCCGCGGGAGGTTCCGACAAAAGCGATGTCTGCGCCGGGGCAGCGGCGCTTAATGGTATCCGCGATAGCGATAGCCGGATTTACATGACCGCCGGTTCCTCCGCCTGTCATCAATACTTTCAGCATGATATTGCCGTTCCTTTCCGTGCGCTACCTTACGGCGCTTTGCACCGGGATTTACAGTCAACTGTATTTGTTTTAGAAAAGCTAATGTCTCCCCGCTGAATGCGCGCGACAAAGTCCTACCTTACCCACGCCTTCATGACATATGTGGGCTTCGAGTGAAAACCTTTAAGCATCACAGGTCTTAGAAGTGCCGATCGAATCGACTGGAGAGAGCGAAACCCATTTGGAACCAAATGTCTGCTGTCTGCCTTCCTTAAATGTTTTACGATTTTTCCTGATAAGAATAACGCGATATAGCGAGAACCATGCCCATTTCAGCCATTAACATGACCAGAGAAGAGCCTCCATAACTAAAGAAAGGGAGAGAGACACCGGTAACCGGCATGGAACCTGTCACAACGGCGATGTTCATGATACACTGTAGGGCTACCTTGCCAATGATACCGAGCACCAGCAGAGAAGTATAGGTGTCCGGTGCCTTCATGGCAATGATGACACCTCTCCAGACCAGCATGGCGAACAGCAGAATGACAGCTACCGCGCCAATTAAACCGAATTCCTCACAAACGATGGCAAATATGAAGTCGTTCTGCGATTCCGGGAGGTATAAAAATTTTTGCCGGCTGTTGCCCAGTCCGACGCCCAAAAGGCCGCCGGAGCCAATAGCGAGCAGGCTTTGAATAAGTTGATATCCGGAATCGGACGGATCGTTTTCCGGGTGCAGCCAGAACTGTACGCGTTCCTTGGCATAATCGGATACCAGAATCAAAAAACCGATGACAGAGACGCCGCTAAGTGTGAAACCTCCGAGCCATTTGACCGGCGCACCGCCGATAAAGACAACGAGGGTACCGATTAGCATCAGGATAATGGTTCCGGACATGTGGCGTTCGATTGCCGTGACAAAGCAGACGCTGCCGATGATACAGTATGGAAACAGAATACCGTGCCGGAATGTATGCATTTTTTCCTTGTTTGCGGATATGTACAGAGCAAGAATCATGACAAGAGCAAGTTTCATAATTTCTGTTGGCTGTACGCTTATCGGACCTATTATAATCCAGCGTTTTGCGCCGTTGACAACCTTACCGATAAAAGGTACCAGACAAAGAAGGACGAAAGATGCAAAGAAAGCGGGAACCGTGATCTTCTGAAACAGACGGTAATCAAGCTGTGAGACGACGAACATACCAATGGAACCGATCAGCGCCCAAAGAAGCTGTGAGCGGATAAAATATAGGCTGTCACCGAATTTGTAATTGGCAGACGCATAGCTTGCGCTGAAAACCATGATGGAACCGATACATACAAGCAGTATGACAAGAATCAAAAACGGACGGTCCACGCCTCCGCGCAGGCGGATGATGACATTTCGTTCAGCGGATATTTTTTTGCCGGGCGTGGGTATTGCCGGTTTTGTCCCAGTACGCCCGCGCGTACCAGGCAGCCCGTTCTGCGCAGGATCCGTGCGCCGGCGGGATAATTTATTGTTTTGATTCATGCAGAAACGGACCTCCGTAAAATAGATTTCACCGGGACGAGACTCTTTTGGTACCAAAGCCGGTATTTGAATGTCCAGCCGGTTTGTCAACCGGATTATTTGCTGCATATAAGCATTGTGTACTGCTTTTTAGCTGAAAATTATATAACGTATTCCAGTATAAAGGAAATTGATGAAAAAATCAAGGCCACAAGGCAAAAGATACCGACTATTTTTGTTTCTTTCCAGCCGCACATCTCAAAATGATGGTGAATAGGACTCATTTTAAAGATTCTTTTTTTCGTCATTTTAAAGCAGGTGACCTGAAGGATGACGGACAGCGTCTCTGCAAAGAACATGCAGCCGAAACAGAGAATTATAAGCGGATTGCCGATTGTATAGGCCAAACCAACGAGCAGACCACCGAAAAACAGGGAACCGGTGTCTCCCATGAATACCCGTGCGGGATAGAAATTATAGACGAGGAAACCGAGCGACGCCCCGACCGCAACAGCGGATCCGAGCACAGCAGAAAGAGAGCCGACAGAGAAAGCACTCAAGGCAAAGAAAGCACCGGCCACAAAGGTTTCAGAGGAAGCCAGTCCGTCTATTCCGTCTGTGAGATTGACACTGTTGATAATACCTGTGATCAATATAAGGGAAAAGACATAATACAGAAGGCCGAGCTCAAGTGTAACATGAAAAAAGGGAATGTACAGCTCCGTTGAGATGTTGCCTGTCAGCGACATTGCCAGAAGATACAACCCGGCACAAATTAGTTGACATAAAAACTTCTGAGATGCTGTCAGTCCGGCATTCTGCTTTTTCATAATTTTAACACGGTCGTCGAGAAAGCCGATGGCGCCGGACATAACGGCAAGTCCCAATGTCAAAAGCCACGGAAGGAGCTTTTCCCAATCAGCGCCGTGGTACAAAAGGAGCAAAACAGCTACAGGAGTGACAACGAGGGCGGCCAAAATGAAAGCAATACCGCCCATGGTTGGAGTACCCTCTTTGTTTTTATGCCAGCGCGGGCCGATCTCCAAAATTTTTTGCCCCATCTTCAGGCTGATTAGCTTTGGAATAATGATCCGGGAAAAAAACACAGTCAGAAGGAATGTGCCGGCAGCAGCGGCAAGAAAAACGATGAGTTCGGTGTTCAAAATGTTTCTCCTTTTCTTTCTGATGTCAAAACCGATCTGCATTATCAGACGGATTTGATATACGATATCATTAGTGGTTCCTGCACCCCGCAGATAACATCAAATGGCAGTTCATTTAAATAAGATATAACTGTTTAAGTTGACCGTATCTGTTCTATCTTATGATTCACCCTGCGAAAATATCCGTATGACGCGTTCAAGCTGAACAGCGCGGCTTGCCTTGAAGAGGACGGTATCTCCGGGGCATACGGCATTTTTTAGGTGTTCGGCTGTTATTTCGGGGGCATCGAGTGCGCTGTTTGAAAAAATATTCGCCTGGTCCATACCGGAATCTGCGGCGCCGCGCGCAATTTCATCTGCGGCCTCTCCGAATGTCAGAAGTGTATGAACTCCTTTTTGGGCGGCGAATGCACCAACTTCGTAATGCAGCGGGGCGGAATGAATACCGAGTTCTCTCATCTCCCCCAGCACCGCTATGGCGTGCCCGCCCCTGCGCGCACAAATATCTGTGAGAACCGTCAGAGAGGCGCGCATAGCCTCGGGCGAGGCGTTGTAGCAATCCTCGATGATACGGAAAGCGCCGGCTTCGTAAATCTTTTGTCGCATCCCTGTGTTGACAAAGGCGGACAATCCGCTCCGAATCTGTTTCTCTGTCATGCGGAGCATCAGACCGCAAAGCCATGCGGCAGCCGCGTTGTATACATTGTGCATACCTTCTGCGGGAATTTTGATATCCTGTATCGTAGATTTTTTATCTGGGTATGCCAGTGAGAAAATCATGCCGGCTTCCGAAGAACGGGCGTTGAGTATCCTACAGTCAACGTTATCTCCCATACCGAACGTGAAAACCCGAAGTCCCTTTCCTTCGGCTTCCTCCCGTTTGTTGAGCAGAAGCGGCTCGTCACCGTTGAGAATTAGTGTGCTGCCGTTTCGCATGCCGTCTGTAATCTCAAACTTAGCGTTCCGAATTCCCTCGCGCGAACCCAAATTTTCAATATGAGAAGTACCGACATTGGTAATCACAGCAATATCCGGTTCCGCAATCTTCGAAAGTCGGCTGATTTCACCGGCATGGTTCATCCCCATTTCCAGAATCGCGGCCTGATGCTCGGACGACAGCCGGAAAAGCGTGAGCGGCAGTCCGATCTCATTGTTGAGATTTCCCTCCGTTTTCAGCACCGGAAAGGCACTTGAGGCTACGGCTGAGATAAATTCCTTTGTTGTCGTTTTTCCGACGCTTCCGGTGACGGCAATAACCGTTGGTGAAATGGTGTTTTTATACCACCGGGCAATATCTCCAAGCGCTTTCAGCGTATCCGGTACGGTAATGATTGAAACTTCCCCATTATTATGGAAAACAGATGAAAGATCGACTGAATCTTCACATACCAGACAGGATGCACCCGCGTCGGCCGCATCGCCCAAAAAAGCGTGCCCGTCAAATTTTTCACCGCGCAGGGCAAGAAAGAGGCTGCCTGGTTTGAGGTTTCTGGAATCTGTTGTAATGCCTCGGATACTGTGTTTTGTATTATTCAGAAGCCGGCCGCCTGTGATGCCACAGAGGGCGGCGGGCGTCAGATGGAGCGAATCAATACTCATAGCTAAATCTCCGGCTCGTTTAATTTGGTATTTTTTTCGTTAAAATATTGTAAAACGATTGTCTTTTCAGAAAAGGGATGCTTGCCGTCGGCGGTGATTTCGTAGTCCTCATGCCCCTTGCCGGCGAGCAGAACAATATCACCTGTCCTCGCAGTGTCAAGGGCATAACGTATCGCCTCGGAGCGTTTCGGAATGACGGCATGCGGCGCCTCCTTGTCAACTCCGCGCAGAATCTGGCGTATAATTTCCAGCGGATTCTCTGAACGGCTGTTGTCCGAAGTAATGATGCAAAAATCGGCGGTACGGGAGGCAATGCGCCCCATAACAGGCCGTTTTGCGGTATCTCTGTCTCCACCGCAGCCAAAAACGAGTATCAGACGCGCACCCTCCGGCTTGGCCGTTTTCAGCGTCAGCAAAATGTTCTGCAATGCATCCGGCGTGTGCGCGTAATCCAGAAAAACAGAAAAATCAGCCGGAACAGGGAGGGCCTCAATTCTGCCTGGAACAGAACTGAAAGCCGCAATGGAATCGGCAATGATTTTTTGCGGAATACCGAAAAGAAAGGCGCACGACGCTGCGGCTAAAGTATTACAGACCGAAAAATGACCGGGAAGGGGAGTCTTAATATGGAAGAGTACGGAATTCGTAAGAAATTCATATTCTGAACCCTCCACGCCTTTGTACTTAATATTTTTTGCCGAAAAATCCGCATCACAGCGACCTTCCGCTGAAAAGAAGTATTTTTTTCCGGTAATGCTCGGGTGAGCGGAGAGCGCGGCAGCATAGGATGAGTCTGAACAAAAAAGACTGCGGGAGCAGGAAAAGAAAAGCTTTTGCTTGGCAGCCAGATAATTCTCCATGGTACCGTGAAAGTCTAAGTGTTCCGGTGTGAGATTGGTGAAAATTCCTGCCGCGAAAAACAGGCCGGCCAGCCGGCCGAGAGCGAGTGCGTGTGAAGATGCTTCCATAAATACGTATTCTGTCCCGCACTTTGCCATGCGGAAAAGAAGGCGTGCAATCTCATCCGGCTCCGGCGTCGTCATCACAGAGGGGCAGTCATCTCCGCCGACAATGTTGTGTACTGTTCCGATCAATCCGGTTTGGTATCCGGCTTTGGAAAAGATTGCACGCAGAAGATGTGTCACCGAGGTCTTGCCGTTTGTACCGGTCACAGCGATCAGCTTCAGCTTATCCTCAGGATGATGGTAATAAGCAAGCCACATTTCAGAGAGCAGGGCGCGTGTGTCGGCCGCAAGGATCCATGGCGTTTCGCCGCAGTCAGGGATAAATGCCGAATCCTCTAAAATGACAGCCGCAGCTCCGCTTTCAACAGCCTGCCGGATAAAGAAGTGCCCATCTGTTTTTGTACCGCGGACACAGACAAAAGCACAATCCTCGCACGCATTTCTGCTGTCGGATGAGATGCCGGAAACAGACACATTGAGACAGGTATCTGGATGGGAACATGACAGGATTTCCGCTTTATCGAGCAATTCATATAGCCTCATATAAGATTCCTCCGCAAAAGTTAACATTTATAATGGTACGTTTCGTTATCCTTTGCTTTGAAAATCTGCTTTTTAAACTGTATGATAAAAGGAAAATCTCCGGAAAAGCGCATAATAAGCGGCCGGGATACGGATAAGGCTAGCGCTGCCGTGCATCCCGGCCATAAGTTGCGAGAGGGTATCAACCGTCTGTTATATTGACATAAAGGAAGTTTACGGTTACCGTTGTTCCGTATGGAACGACGGTACCGGGTTCAATCGATTGAGCGACGGCTTTTGCGCCTGCAGATGAGGATTGAACAGCTCCGGTCAGGTGAATATTCAGTCCTGCCGTTGTAAGTGCGTAATTGGCCTGAGATATGGTCATATCCTTGAGATCGGGAACCTCAACCGTACCGGTAGCGGCTGCATCCCCCGTATAAAGCAGAACGGTGCCGCTTTCCTTGGACATAATGCTGCCGCTTCTCGGCATCTGATCGTTGACGGTCTCACCGGAGCCGTAGACCTTGTATTTAATGCCGGCGCTTTCCAGCTCAGCTTTGGCGTCCGTCAGAGATTTGCCGGTATAATTGGCTACACTGACTTCTACTGCAAGAAGCTCCTCTTCTGTAAATACAGGATCGATATTCATGTATGCCAGTACCTCGCCCATAGTTTTGGAAACGTAAGGCGCGGCGACCATACTTCCGTATACGCTGTTTCCGAACGGTTCGTCGACGATAATAAGTATTGCGACCTGAGGGTTCTCGGCGGGAGCGTATGCGATACAGGAACCGACACGGTAAATATCTTCGCCAGTTTCGCTGAATTTGTCGCGCTTTTGAGAGGTACCGGTTTTTGCAGCAACTTTATATCCTTTTACATAGGCATTTTTTGCACCGCCGTCGGTGGAAACGCCCTCCTGCAGGATATCGGTCACAATTTTTGCGGTTTCCTCACTGATAACCGTCCGGCGAGTCTCGGGCTCAAAGCTTTTAATAACATTGCCGTCATCGTCAACCAGCTTGGAGACGACGTGCGGCGTAACAAGCGTTCCTCCGTTTGCAACCGCAGAGATAGCAGTGATTTGCTGAATGGCCGTGGTCTTAAATGTCTGACCGAAAGAATAGATAGCTAACTCCAAATTGTGCATATCGGCCTGTTTTGAGTAAATTCCCTTGGATTCACCTGGGAGATCGATTCCGGTTTTTTCGGTATAGCCGAATGCCTGGAAGTATTTGTAAAAGGAAGGGAGGCCTATTCTTTTAGCAAGCTGCATCATCGTTGGGTTGCAGGATTGCTGCAATCCCCGTGCAAAGGTGACGGTTCCGTGCCCCGTTGTACGGTGACAGGATACATTTTGCGTATGGCCGTTTCCGAGATCCACTGCATAGGAACCCGAACAGGTAAACATATCGGTGGGGGTGACTACGTTTTCCTCAAATCCCATTGAGGCGGTAACGACCTTAAAGGTGGAACCTGGCTCATAGGTATCGTTGATCGCCTTATTTCTCCAAAGCTCCAGCAGATATTCGTTGTATTTTTTCTTATATTCTTCCGAATCCTCCTCGTATTGGCTGATTTGGGAGAGCGACCATTCGTCGAGCTGATTGGGGGTGTTTAGGTCATAGTTCGGATAGGTTCCCATACCGAGAATGGCGCCGGTATTGACATTCATTACAATGCCGCACACACGGTTGGCCACTTTGTTTTCATAAAAGGTTTCTTCGAGATAGGAATCCAGCGTGCTCTGAATTTTATAGTCCAGTGTCGAAACAATATTGTATCCGCTTTCAGCGTCGATGTAGCTTTCGTATTTTGTAGGCATGCTGCCGCCCCGGGCATTGACAGCCGTAATGATTTTACCCGAGACGCCCTGCAGGTAAGCGTCGTACTGTAGTTCAATTCCGTAGGCACCTTTTCCTTCTGCACCGACAAAGCCGATCACCTGAGAGGCGAGCGTGCCAAAGGGATAATAACGCTTTGAGGTTTCTGCAAGGTGAATGCACGTAAGCTTGTGTTCATTGATAAAGGCGCGTACTTCGTCTGCCTTCTCCTCTTCCACGTTGTTCTTTATGGTTTCATCCATGCGGTAATAACGCCCTGCTTTTTCATATATGGTGTCGTAATCGACGTCGAGGATTTCTGAAAGTCCCTGAGAAATAAGAACCTTTTCTTCTTCACTTTGAATATCGCATGGGGATATAAAAACGCGCTCCACCTGAACATTAATGGCGATAGGCGTCATATTGCAGTCATAAATAATACCGCGAGGCGCTGTAATGGTTGTCTCTGAGGTGATATTGTCTATGACGAGCTTATGATAGTCGTCATAGGAGAGAACCTGCAGATAAAATAGGCGGATCATCAGTAAAATCCATAGAAGCAGCGCACCGCCGAGAACCAGGAGGCCGCGTCGCAGTACTGTTTTGTTGGGCTTGATAAACATAAAACACCTGGGCGCCTTCCGAGCGGAAAACGCAATCCTTTCTAAAATTTAACGCAATGAAGAACGGAACTGCCTGAGATTGCAAAATATTAAAGACGCTATGAGACAGCGGAAGTTTTTAACCTGAGGTAGTTGCCCGCTAAATTCGTAAAACCGAATAGATTTGACAGGGGTAAATCGTATTTGTATGCACACTTCTAACGTATTCAGCTAAGTAAAGCGGAAACGACTGCCAAAAAAGAAAAGACTGCCATATCATATATATCTATCTTACCATGAAAATATGAATTTTGCAAATAAATTATCTGAACAGAAGCATGCTTTTTCCGGGAAAACACCGTTTCCGGTATAGTCTTGTTTTATCGCTTTACAGATAGAATTTATGGTAAAATCATTTGGGCTGAATATAGCAATTATTGGAAGCAGTGTGATGGGGAAGTGGCATACCTATGGATACGATAAAATCATAGAGCTTTACGACGACATTCCAATAGAAAAGATCGTTATGTATACAAGTAATCTTACAGAGAAAGGAAATCAGAGATCGGCTGGAAGGAAATGGAGACAGACAGGCAAAGGTTGTTGCGCGTCCTGATATTGATATCATCGATATTTCCGCATATGACTGCCTTCATTACCCGATCACAAAGAAACTTTTCTGAACGGAAAAAAGGTGATATGCGAGAATCTGCCTGCGAATGATGGAGAGCAGACGCTGGAGCTGGCGGATTTGGTGCATGAAAAGAAAGTATGCGCGACCGTTTATACAAAAATGCAGGCCGGGTGGGACCTTGGGAGATTTGGGGACTCATTTAATTGATATGTGCCGGTTTATGGGGGTGGAATTCGTACAAGTTGCAAAATGAACGAGGTGTACGGCAAACAGAGAAAATCCGGTGAAGAAATGGTAACAACAACGGCCAACAGGCTATATTTGTTCGAAGTACGTTTCCAGAATGACGCCTTGGATCCTTTTGAGTTGTCCTGAGTTTCGGGCGGGGCAGGAGGCATGATTTTAGAGATTCCTGGACCAAAAGATAGTGTGCGTTGGAAAAAATTCCGTAAACAGCCTGAAGGTTTACATTCCGGATAAAATTTGCGATGGAGGTGATTATAAGCGTATCGATGCAAATGAAATTATACTGATCGATGCGGGTACAGCAGCATCGGAACATGCATTCGTCGAACAGAGAAAAACACTGTTAAAGAAAAACGCGGCAAAAAGATGGGATCATCCTTTTTGCCGCATTTTTTCTGCATATAACTCCTGTTTCGTTTTATTCCACAGAAACCAATTTATATACCCCATAAAGGAATATTTCAACTCATCTATTTTATCGCATTCTTCTTTATCAAAAGCTTTGAAATTGGTGTAGAGTGCCAATTTCTTATTGAAAAAATTCTGAAAATAAATCAGCAATAATACTCATCAGCGTGGTATAGGAGGAACCCGTTCCCTCGGGCTCGTCGGTTACAACCACGGTCTTATCCTCGTTTTCGATAGTAATGTATTTTTTGGTCAGATGATCGTTCTTTATCATCCCATAATCTTCTTTTGCAATGCGCTCAATTTCCATCAGATCCACACGCTTTGCCAGCTCATTGTTGAGTTCTTCCTCTGTCTGCTTCAGTGCGGTGAGCTGGTTGGTAAGCGCCGATGCCTCAGAGGTGTATTCATTGAGTTTTACATAATTGTAGACGATGAACATGATAAGAATTGTACAGATAAGAGAGCTGAAAACGACAGCAATCGGAAACGGCCGCGTAGTGGGATTTTTGTATGTTTTAATAGTCGGCTTCGGCATGCGTACCGCGCGGCGGCGCGGACGAGGCGTACCGTACATGTAAATGGGAAAACCCTCGCGGTCATAGCCCATCAGCAGCTTTTTAGCGCCGGGAACCGGTGTTTTGTGAAGCTGCATATTTTTGTAACGCGCAGGAATGTTAAGATGCGAATGCGGCTCCAAAGCTGCGCTTTTCTGTATGCTGTTGCGCGGTGCGGCAGGGGTAGTACGGTACTTTGCGTCGGAAGTATTGGCGTTTTTCCGTTCGGCAGCTTCTGTTGTTTGGGTATTTATGTGATTTGCCTGCTTTTGGGAGCGCGCCTCAGCTTTTTCGCGGGTACGAAAAAGAGCGTACATGCTTTCGTCACTGCGCTTTGGTGATTTTGGAATTTTGCTGCTCATGATAACATGCCGCTTTGTGACGGCCTCCTCCTTGCTTTATTGTTTCTTTCCGACAGCCTGCAGTTTTTCGGCAACGCGGAGCTTTGCACTGCGTGCCCGCGGATTCTCTGCCAATTCTGCTGCAGAAGCGGTGATTGGTTTTTTATTGACTACAAGAATCTCCGGACGCTTTCCGCAAACACAGACAGGGAATTCGGGCGGACAAGTACACCCTTTTGCTGCCGCGGCGAATGCTTGTTTTACAATGCGATCCTCAAGCGAATGAAAGGATATGACGGCAAGCCGGCCGCCGGGGCGCAGCGCTTTGATCAAGGTATTCAGCGCCGGAGGTATAACCGATAGTTCCTGATTGACTTCGATACGAATTGCCTGAAAGGTTCGTTTTGCGGGGTGCGGACCGTCGGCACGGTTCGCGGGGGGTATAGAAGCGCGAACGATGTCTGCAAGCTCAAGTGTCGTCCTGACTGGCGCCTTTTCACGAGCTTTTATAATATGCGATGCAATGCTTGAGGCAAAACGTTCTTCACCGTATTCTCTGATGATCCGGCAAAGCTCATTGCGCGAATATTTATTTACAATATCATAAGCGGTCAGCGACGCTTCGGTGTTCATACGCATATCGAGCGGGGCGTCATGCTGATAGGAAAAACCGCGGGAAGGGGTATCGAGTTGATACGAGGAAACGCCGAGATCGATGAGCGCTCCGTCAATACCCGCAATTTGATTTTCTGCAAGAATTGCACGAATGTTCTGAAAATTATCATGCACCAGTGTGATTCTGTCACGGTAGACGCAAAGACGATCAGCCGCTGCCGTAAGCGCAGCGGTATCCTGATCGATACCGATAAGCCGACCGTCTTTTTCCAGCCGTCCGGCAATTTCAAAAGAATGCCCGCCGCCTCCCAAGGTGCAATCGACGTAAATTCCATGCGGTCGTATTTGCAGAGCCTCGACACATTCGTCAAGCATAACGGGGCGGTGGGCAAATGATGTAATTGATTGATTTATAATCATTAAAAATCCAATTCCTGCATAATGCCGCGGATTTCCTCGGGCGTTTCTGTACAGCGTTCGTCACTCAGCGCATTTTCGTCCCAGATTTCTACGTAATCCCCCATGCCTATTATGCAGACGTTTTTTTGTAGATTGGCATATTCCCGAAGATTTTGCGTAAGCAGGATGCGTCCCTGCGCATCCGGCGCTGCTTCAAGTGCGGAAGGGAAGAGAAAGCGGGCGATTTTCTTAGCTTTTATTTCGGGAAGTGCCTTGATTTTTTCGGTCATACGGTACCATCGTTCAGGAGGGTAGACAGCCAGACAGGCATCAACACTGCGCGCAACAACAAAATTATCGCTTAGCTGCTCGCGAAACTTTGCGGGCATGAATACTCTGCCTTTTGCATCGACAGTGTGGCTGTATTCGCCTAAAAACATGCCTGTCAGCCCCTTTCCCCCGAAAATTAAAGAAAAAATGAAGAGTAAACGTAAAATATTTCCAGAAATGGCAAATATTTCCCCATAAGTCACCACAACTCCACACGATTCACCACTTCTATAAATATTATAAGGGATTTCGAAGGAAAAATCAATAGCTTTTTCAAAAAAAGATAAAAAACAGAGACAAAAAGTTTATGTGCAGTATAAGAAAAAAAGAGACCGTTTACAAAACGGTCTCTGGACAGTCTCTTCCAATTCGACGAAACTTTTGATAACGTTTTTCAAGGAGTTCGTCTATCGAAAGTTTCATCAGTTCACGAAATGAGGATGTCAGCAATTGCCGTATAACGCTGCACATATCCTGAAAATTCGAGAAATTTTCCGGTATAATCTGATCCGCAACGCCGAATTCCACCATATCCTCAGCCGTCAGCCGGAGACAGTCGGCGGCGTCCTCTACCCGTTTTGCATCCTTCCACAGAATGCTTGCGCAGCCCTCCGGCGAAATCACAGAATATACGGCATTTTCCAGCATCAGAAGCACGTCCGCGACAGCCAGCGCCAGCGCGCCGCCGCTGCCGCCTTCGCCCGCCATGATCGTTATTATCGGAGTTTTCAGCGTCATCATTTCCATTAAATTTTCCGCAATGGCGAGCCCCTGACCGCGTTCTTCAGCATCAATACCGCAGAAAGCACCGGCTGTATCCACAAGACAAACCACAGGCCGGTGAAATTTTTCCGCTTGCTTCATCAAACGAAGCGCCTTTCTGTAACCTTCGGGCTTCGGCAGCCCAAAATTATGGGCAATGCGATCACGGACATCTGTTGAACCTTTGTCGACTGCGATAAGAGTAATCGGCAGATTTTCGTCCAAAAGCGCAAGACCGCCCACGACAGCGGGATCATCGCCGAAACGTCTGTCGCCGTGCAGCGTAATAAGATCCGGAAACATCTCATTTAGATAAGCAGCGGTGGTTGGCCGGTCATTTTTTCGAGCCGCCTGTAGTTTTTCGTAAGCACGCATGAAGCTTACCCGTACCTTTCTATAAAATATAGGCTTTCAGGATACTGCGTCGGAAAGAGAAGGAACGGACGGGACTTGGCAGTGCAGCCTGAGCAGATGTGAAACGGTACGTTTCAAATCCTTCCTTTCGATGATGCAGTCAAGAAAACCGTGCTGCAGTAAGAATTCTGCTTTTTGAAAGTCAGCCGGCAAGCCCTTTCCGGTCGTTTGCTCGATTACGCGTTTTCCTGCAAAGCCGATCAGAGCCTTCGGTTCAGCTATTAGAATATCAGCCTCCATTGCGAAGCTGGCAGTTACGCCTCCTGTAGTCGGATCCGTAAGCAGTGCGATATAAAGATTGCCCGCGTCACTGTGCCGTTTGACGGCGCCACTAACTTTCGCCATCTGCATAAGCGACAGGATCCCTTCCTGCATACGCGCACCGCCGGAGGCTGTACAGCCGACGACCGGTAGATGGTTTTCGGTTGCGTATTCAAACAAGCGCGTAATTTTTTCACCGACTGTCGTCCCCATACTGCCCATCATGAATTTGGGTTCCATGGCAAAAACAGCAAAAGGTACTCCCTCTGCAGCGGCAGTACCGCAAATAACGGCTTCCTTTTCGCGGCTCATTTTTTTGGAATATGCGAGCTTATCTTCATATCCCGGAAAATCTATACGGTTCCAGCTCGTAAGCTGAGCGTCATGTTCAAAAAAGGAACCGGAGTCGGATAAAAGCGCAATCCGTTTCCTTGCGCTGATGCGGAAGTGGTAGCCGCACTCCGGACAGACCATCAGGCGTTCAGCCAGCGTGGCGCGCGGGAGGTAAGAGCCGCAGGAGCTGCATTGCTGAACAGCAGCCGGATTTTTGTCCGGAGAGGCGCCGCCCGCCTCCAGCGCATTTTCCGACTTTCTGAAAAATTTTGATAGATCCATTTAAAGAAATCCGTCCTTTCCGGAAATTGTTAAAGCTCTATAGCGAGCATCGTTGCTTACAGGCCACGTCGCTGTAAAAAGTCCGTATCATAAAGCCCGCGCTGAAATTCCGTGTCCCGGATGATTTTGAGCTGCTCTTCAATGTTGGTATCGATACCCTGAATCAAAAGCTCACAAAGCGCTACCTCCATTTTGCGTATGGCCGCCTCGCGGGAGTTTGCGCTGACAATCAGTTTTCCGATCATTGAATCATAAAAGGGGACAACCTTTGTGCCTGCAACGAGTGCGGTGTCAAAGCGAACCCCCAAACCGCCTGGAACATGAAGGAAAGAGATGACACCGCCGCTTTTGGCGTTTATGCGGCACTCAATGGAATGGCCCCGGAGGGCGATATCACGCTGCGAAAAGGCCAGCAGCTTCTGACTGGCTATACGGATCTGCCATTTGACCAGATCCACACAGCTCCGTTGTTCCGTTATCGGATGTTCCACCTGCAGTCGGGTGTTCATTTCGATAAAGTAGAATTTTTCGTCGTTATCCAGAAGAAATTCGACTGTACCGGCATTGGAATAGCCGGCAGCGCGGGCTGCGCGGACGGCAGCGTAGGACATAGCCTTCTGCGTACGTTCGGAAAGAACGGGACAGGGCGTTTCCTCGATCACCTTTTGTTTGTTTCTCTGAAGCGAGCAGTCACGTTCACCGAGCGATACAATATTTCCCGCGCTGTCTCCGAGCACCTGGATTTCAATATGGCGAATGCCGGATAAATACTTTTCAAGATAGACATCGCCGTTTCCAAAGGCGAGAAACGCTTCCTCGGATGCGGCATAAAAGGCGGCTTCCAGATGTTCTTCAGATTCTACGAGCCGGATTCCCTTACCTCCGCCGCCGGCGCTGGCCTTGATGAGCAGAGGATATCCGATATTTTTCGCTTCGCGCAAAGCATCGGCAGGAGAGGTCAGACAATCCGTACCGGGAACCGTCGGCACACCGATTTTTTTCATGAGTCGTCGGGCATTATTTTTGTCGCCCATGGCTGAAATAACCTTGCTCTCAGGGCCGATGAAAACGAGGCCGTGAGCCTTGCAGAGCGCAGCAAATTCAGCGTTTTCCGACAGAAAGCCGTACCCGGGATGAATAGCCTGAGCGCGCGTTGTCAGTGCAGCGCTGATGATATTTCGTTTTTGGAGATAGCTGTCCTTTGCCGCAGCACGCCCGATGCAAACGCTTTCGTCGGCAAGCGCAACATGCAGCGCCTCACTGTCGGCTTCGGAATAAACCGCTACCGTTGCAATGCCCATTTCCTTGCATGCACGGATGATACGGACAGCTATTTCTCCGCGGTTGGCGATCAGAATTTTGGAAAACACAGCGTCAGCCTCCCATCAAGGCAAAGGAAAACTCCGCCGACACGCAGAGCTTTCCGCCGACCAATCCTTTGCCCTCTCCGAAGCGGAAAGGACCTTTGGAACGGGTGATCCGGCATTCTGTTTCGAACAGATCACCGGGGCGGACGCTCTGCCTAAATTTGACGCGATCGAGGCTTGTAAAAAGAGGGGTGGAAAAAGTGCCAGCTTCCTCTGCTAAAAAAATACAGGCGGACTGTGCTAATATTTCACACAGTATGACGCCGGGAACTACCGGATTGTCCGGAAAGTGTCCCTTTAGAAACCATTCTTCACCGGTTATTTTCTTTTTGCCGAAAGCTGTGCCGTCACGAAGTTCAACCTCGTCGACTAAGAGCATAGGTTCTCTATGCGGCAAAATTTGTTTAATTTCCTCAAGATTCATAGGTATCATCCTTTCCTGCAGCTATAAAGCGTCAGGCAAAATCAGAGCCGTGCTGTTCCTGCCGGCAGAAGCGGTCGGCGCGGCTTAAACATGCGTCTGAAACCGCGTTTTCAGAAACATTTGCCTGTAACAAAGATATACAGCTTTAAGTAACGTTATACTTCCGGAATCTCCCGCATCAGGAATAACGGCTGATTGCATTCCACAACCTCTTCGCTGCGGACACAAACCTCGGTGATAACCCCTGATTTTTCCGCTTTGATTTCATTCAGAAGCTTCATGGACTCAATGATGCATACGACGTCCCCAGCCGCAACGGTATCGCCTGTGCAAACATAATTTTCCTGTCCCGGACCGGGCGCTAAATAAACCGTCCCGACAAGAGGGGAACAGATTGCGAGAGAAGCGTCTGCATCCTTAAGTTTATCTGCATTATCCGCAGGAGAAGCGATGGACAACGAATCCGTAACCGTCGCCGCACCTTGCACGGGAGGCTCCATTTCCATTTTAACCTGAAAATCTCCCTCTGCGTATTCAAGGCGGGTAAGTCCCGTTTTTCTCATCAAGTCCGCAAGACAGGAGAGCTCCTCTGCTTTCTTTTTCAAATCCATATGCTGTAACCGCCGCGTCCGCGGGTATCGGAACGCGTTTTTCCTTCCTTATATGAATGGCGTATACTGGATTCCATCCCAATGTAAGCGTTGAAAAAATAAAGATATATACAAACAGCGTATTTAATTAACAGTCTTTTTCAGCGCGATGCAGCTATTATGACCACCGAAACCAAGCGATGTAGACAGAGTCAGACGGATGTCGGCCGAAACGGATTTCTGCGGCGTGTAATCCAGATCGCACTCCGGATCCGGCTCGAGAAGATTTATGGTAGGAGCAATAATGCCGCTTTCCAAGGTGAAAATGCAGGCAATAGCTTCGACCGCACCGGCCGCTCCGAGCATATGACCGGTCATGGATTTCGTAGAGCTGATCTTTATCCTGTGCGAAAGCTTCTCCCCCAAAGCCTTTTTGATTGCCAGTGTTTCCGTTTTATCGTTGAGAGATGTCCCGGTACCGTGAGCATTGATATATATTTGGGATTCTTCCTCTGCAGCGGCTTCTCTGAGAGCATCTGAAATGGCGCGTGCGCTGCTCTCCGCTCCGGGATCCGGAGCTGTAACGTGATGTGCGTCACAGGTAGAGCCGTATCCGCAGACTTCAGCATAAATATGAGCATTACGGTTGACGGCATGTTCATACTCCTCAAGGATAAGCGCGCCTGCGCCTTCTCCCATCACAAAACCGGCGCGCCTGCGATCGAAGGGAAGAGAAGCTGCATCCGGATCGGAGGAGGCGGATAAAGCCATACAGTTACCGAAGCCGGCGACTGAAAGGGGTGTAATTGCCGCCTCGCTGCCGCCGCAGATAATAGCGTCGGCATAACCGAAGCGAATGGCACGGAAAGCCTCGCCGATAGCTGTGGTACCTGTTGCACAGGCGGTGGTGAGAGACAGACAGGGACCGTTTGCACCATATCGAATAGCGATATTACCGGCGGCAATATTTGAGATCATTTTAGAGATAAACTGGGGAGAAACCTTTCGGATGCCGGATTCCAGCAGGTGCTGATGATCCTCGCAGAAGGTTTCAAAGCCGCCGATGCCTGAACCGAAATAGACGCCGAGACGGAAGCGATCGATATTTCCGGATATTCCGCTGTCCTCCATAGCTTCCTCGGCAGCATACAGCGCGTACTGAACGAAACGGTCAGTCTTTCTAACTGTGTTTTTATCGAGGCGCTGCATCGGATCAAAACCTTTTACCTCGGCGGCCAGCTTGTATTTCCAATCTGCGGTATCAAAACGCGTTATGGGAGCAATGCCGTTGACGCCGGCCTGTAAATTTTTGCGGAATGTGCTGATATCGTTTCCGATAGGTGTAACCGCACCGATACCGGTAACAACCACTCGTTTCATCATAAAAAATGACCTTCCTTTCACGGGCCGGGAGCTTTTACGGATACAGCACAGATGAAATTCGGCAATCAATGTGTTTCCCATTTCAGCCCATTTTAAACGAATATAGTTTTAAATGAATGATAAAATTAATAATTTGAGTCCTGCACCTGCAGCCACAGGTACAATTTTCGGAGCAGACTACATAGCCAAACCGCCGTCAATACGAATGACCTCGCCGGTTATATATGTGGCATCTTTGGAGGCAAGAAAGGCGATCAACGCTGCAACCTCCTCCGGCTTTCCGGAGCGCTTCAAAGGAATATTGGCAAGCATCGGATGATTTGCCGGAATGCCGGAAGTCATATCCGTGTCAATGAAGCCAGGCGCTATGGCATTGCAGGTAATTCCGCGGCTTGCAAGCTCCCGCGCAACCGATTTGGTCATACCAATAATTCCTGCTTTCGCAGCGGCATAATTCACCTGTCCTGCGTTTCCCATCAGTCCTGCGACTGAACTGATATTGATGATGGTACCTGATTTCTGACGAACCATGCAGGCGGAAACATACCTTGTCATAAGAAAGACACCGCGCAGGTTGGTATCGATTACCGAGTCGAAATCCTGCGGCTTCATCATGAGCATTAACTTATCTTTTGTAATTCCCGCATTGTTTATAAGGATGTCGATTTGACCGAAACGCTCTGTTATTTCTGATACGGTTTGCTTGACGGAGGCATCGTTTCCCACTTCGCACTGCCAGATGTTTGCCTCCCTTCCAAGCGCCGTGATTTCGCTTGAAACCTCTTGTGCTTTTTCTTTATTGCTGGCGTATAAAACGGCTACATTTGCGCCGTCCTGTGCCAGACGAAGCGCTGCCGCGCGGCCGATGCCGCGGGAAGCACCCGTTACAACCGCTGTTTTACCTGATAATTTCATGCAAGGGTTCCTTTCTTTACAATCCATACCGATTACGGATTTTGGGCTTCATACGCAGTAAATCTAAATAATTTAATTATATAGGAGCGGCGGCTTCCCGCCGTCAACCGGCCATCTTACAGTTTGCCTAAGACCTTTTCAAGACTTTCTGCATCGGTGACGGCAAAGGCGGAAACATCCGGCAGTATTTTTTGAATCAGCTTGCACAGAACATTTCCCACTCCTACTTCAATAAAGGTGTTGATACCGTCCTGTGCCATGCGGCGGACGCTGTCTTCCCACCGGACCGGGCTGTTAATTTGACGGGACATAAGGCTTTTGGGATCCCCCTCATACGGCGAAGCCGTTGCGTTCGCGTATACGGGAATGGAGGGCAGACATATCTCTTTGGTATCAAGCGCCTGAGTAAAAGCTGCCGAGGCGCCGTCCATCAGCGGTGAATGGAAGGGACCGCCGACCGCAAGCGGCAGAAGGCGGCCTCCGGCCTCTCTGACGTCTGCATCAAAAGCCTTCAGTTCTTCGGCAAAGCCAGAAACGACCAACTGGCCCGGCGCGTTGTAATTAACGGGATATACGTGTGTGTACATGTGGCAGAGAGACTCAACTGTCTCGTTGTCCAGTTTGATAACTGCTGCCATAGAGGCTTTGTGGAGGTCTGCGGCTTCACGCATAAAGCGTCCGCGCTCACAGGCCAACAAAAAACCGTCCAATAAGGAAAACGCCCCACAGAAAGCAAGCGCAGGAATCTCTCCCAGCGAGAAACCGGCGCAGGCATCCGGCGCTATTCCTTTTTCCCTAAGCGCAAGAGCTGCAGCCAGATCGGTCAGATACAAACAGGGCTGAGCGTTATCCGTCTGTGTGAGCAATTCAGAGGGCCCTTCGAAGCATTGTGAAAGGGTGCCGGGACGTAATGCTTCCGCTTTGTCGAATAACTTTCTCACTGCCTCTGACGTTTCATAGAGAGAGCGTCCCATGCCGGGCTTTTGGGCACCTTGGCCGGAAAAAACAAAAGCTATTGAATCCACTTGCGCGCACCTCCCAGCAGTGTTTCCGTTTCCTCAAAAATTTCGCGGATAATATCAGCGGCTGGCTGTTCTTTTTTTACGAGACCTGCAATTTGCCCGGCTAAAAAGCATCCGTTTTTGCTGTCCCCCTCAACGGCAGCATGCCGCAGCGCGCCTATGCCCAGCGCTTCCACCGATTCGGCTGTAGCCTCCGGTGCGTATTCGGCTTTTAGATATTCCCGCGCAAATGCGTTCTTGATACAGCGGCAGGGATGGCCGAAACGCTTTCCCGTCATTGTTGTGGAGGTGTCCGTTGCCGTCAGGATTTTTTCCTTGTAAACGGGATGTACGCCGCATTCGTTTGCAACCAGAAAACGTGTGCCGAGCTGCACACCTGCAGCTCCCAGCATAAAGGCCGCGGCAACACCGCGTCCGTCTGCAATGCCGCCGGCCGCGAGTACGGGTATAGAAACGGCGTCACAGACCTGAGGAACGATTGCGATTGTAGTCAGCTCACCGATATGTCCGCCGGATTCCTCTCCCTCAGCGATGACTGCTGAGGCACCATCTCGTTCCGCACGCCGTGCGTGAGCGACCGATGGAACAACAGGGACAACCTTGATCCCGGCATCCAGCCACAGACGCATGTGCTTAGGCGAAATCGATCCAGCGCCGGTCGTGACAACAGGCACGCGTTCTTCTGCAAGAATCATTGCTACCTCGTCGACATACGGACTGAGAAGCATGACATTGACGCCGAACGGCTTGGATGTGAGGGAGCGGGCAATGCGAATCTGTTCCCGGAGGTATTCTCCGTTGGCGTTCATAGCGGAAATAATGCCAAGACCGCCGCCCTCAGAGACCGCCGCCGCCAGCTTTCCGTCGGAGATCCAGGCCATTCCTCCCTGAAAGATCGGATATTCAATTGAGAAAATATCGCATACAGCGGAATGTATCATAACAATACTCCATTTCCGTACAGCCAATGCGTACGTATTCCTGTTTTTTTATATAGCCGAAAACCTGTAAACAGTCTCCGGTTTGCAGCAGAGAGACTATGATTCAATTCATTAATGGAAAGGACTGCTGTGCAGACAGACAATCATTTGGTTATGTCCGCTATTCTGAAAATACACAGAAGCCGTCCGAAAAATCGGAGCGTGCAAACTGTGTATTTTATCAGAAATACGCTTTGGACTTCTGTCAATTCTGCGTTTTATCCTCGATAACTGCCACAAGATCGGAGACCTGTTTTAATGAGCCGTCCATCTCCAGCTCAATCGCAAATTCGTCTTCGATTTTCATCACGATTTCCGCGATTTCAAGGGAATCGATTCCAAGCTCCTCGAACTTCGTGTCCTCCTTGATTTCAGCGACATCGCAGTCAATATGCTCCGCAATAAGCTGTGCAACTTTTTCAAATACCATGATAGAATTCCTCCAAAAAAATTATTTATTTTAATAAATTTAGGGATAACAGTTAAAATCCGTATCTCGTCAAAAGACTGCATGAATACCGGATATTTTGAGAAACTTCCGCGATGGAAAAAGACAAACCGTTTTCGTTCGGCAAACGGGACGGCTGCGTGATTCCATGCGGAGGCTTGGCTCATCTGACAAAGTGAAAAGGATTGTCTATATCGTTAGGCCCATAGTCCGGACACCATGCGTAATAAAGCCTTGGCATGAATTTTGTCATGCTGGATAAACCGCCGCATAACTTTTTTAACGACCAGGGTTCGCCGTAATCATTTGAATGAACAAGCATTTCATTGGCGGTGTGCGGAATGGATTTGTAAAAAGTTTTCGCGGCGGAATCGCCGTGTGATTTGCATCCGGAACAGAATCGTACAGAGCCTTGAAATTTCTTGCCGATTTGATAACAAGCGCTTTTGTATACTGATACTCGTCTTATAATTAAAGGAAGCTTTTCGCTGTCTTCTCCTTTGTTTTTCCTCTTGAAAAGGCACTTGCAAAGTTTTCAGCATATATCATATAACCTTGGTTATTAGACTCTACTACAGCCCGAATCGTCATGCTTATACCATTCCTTTCTGCGGGAATTGCTTCTATTTCGGCTTTTACGAAATGTCAATTTTTGCTCAATCAAGAATATCGGAAAGGCAATATTTACCAGCGCAGAAGACAAGCGGCGCTCGCAAGGCCGCCGCCAACGGCGGTCAGCGCTATGATATCTCCGCTTTTGATAAGCCCGCCGCGATTCATTTCGTCCAACGCGATCGGAATACTGGCGGAAGACGTGTTGCCGTACCTGTCGATATTGATATAAAACTTTTCCTTTGGAATGCCGAGCTTTTGTGCTGCGAGATCCATAATTCTTATATTGGCCTGATGTGGGACCACATATGCGAGCTGTTCTTTTGTTACTCTGGTTTTTTCAAGAAGCTCTTCAACATCCCGGCAAGTGGATTTCACTGCGTACTTAAAGGTTTCCTGTCCGTTCATCTGAATATACGGCGGCTCCGCGGGACCTGAATAAAACGGAGATTTTCCCGCAAACTGCGGAATCTTGATAACGGTGTCACCGCCTTTGACGCAGAAGGTCGATGCAAGATAGGCGTCCCCTTCCCCGAGAACAGCCGCGCCTGCACCGTCACCAAAAATAACACAGGTGCTTCTGTCCGCCCAGTCTACAATACGGCTCATACGCTCCGCGCCGATTACCAAAACCTTTTTCGCCGTACCGCGTGCAAAGAAGCCTGCGGCGGTTTCGAGCAGGAAGAGAAAGGCAGAACAGGCGGCGTTGATATCGAACGCCGTACAGGATATTCCCAGGCGGCTCTGTACCATACAGGCAATGGAAGGAGATACCGTTTCTCCGCTGACGCTTGCGGCAAGAATCAGATCGATTTCAGAGGCATCGCATCCGCTGTTCTCCAAAGCGCGCAGTGCTGCTTCATAGGCCAGATCAGCGGCGGTCTCGTTGACGCAGACATGCCGTTCCCGAACACCAACCCGCTGCGCAATCCATTCGTCGGAGGTTTCGACCAGCGTTGCTATCTCATCGTTTGTGACTGTTCTTTGAGGAACATATTTTCCCGTACCCAAAATTTGAAATGTGCCCATATATTTTCTCGCTTTCTCAAGAGAATGGATATAAGCTTGAATGAAGCCGGTTTGAAAAGCTATATCTAATAAAAGATGCCGATTATTTATATTAATACCTGATTTTTGAAAAAGGTTACAGGTTTTACAAAAAAATAGAAAAACAGCTTAAAACATATGCACCTCAGAACCAAAAGAAGAAAAACAACTTCATTTATTATACACGTAAAGCGTGACATAAATTGGCGAAAAAGCAGCAGCGGATACCAATCTCGTATTTTATTTGCATGATTTTCAATATAGGCGTTTGCTGTGTTAAAACCGGTCGCATAAAGAGGAAAAGAGCGCATTGCGGGCAGGTACGGTAAAGCGAGCGGCTTTTTTCGTTCAACAGAGAACTTTATTGACGCTTGGAATGATTTATGCTATACTGTATATATGGTGACAATCAATTGATTACAGCACGTTTATACAATTTGTTATGATTGAAAAAGGAGAGAAGGACCGGATGATTTTAGTTAACACTGATTATATAACCGGCAAAAATTTGGATATGCTCGGTTTGGTCAAAGGCAGTACCATACAATCCAAACACATAGGGAAGGACATCACGCAGAGTTTTAAGACCTTGGTTGGCGGCGAGCTGAAAGCGTATACGGCGATGATGGACGAAGCCAGAGAGCTGGCAACCCAGCGGATGGTTCAGGAAGCAGAAAAGCTGGGTGCGGATGCGGTTGTTAATATACGCTACGCTTCCTCAGCGGTTATGCAGGGCGCAGCGGAGGTCATCGTATACGGTACGGCTGTGAAATTCATCTGAACGCTTGGTTTTGTTTGTAATTCTCCGGAATCATAAATGTAGTCGAAAAAAATGTAAGGGGAATTTATGGAGGACTGGAAAAAAGATAGGATTGGTTCCTGTGAACGCGGAGAAAATCCGACTCTTATGGTTAAAATGAAAAGCGGCTTTGCAGTTATGGCCGACAATCAGTTTCTGCCCGGTTATTGCATTTTTTTAAGATATCCACAGGCTGCCTCTTTGGAGGAGTTAACATTGAAAGAGGGGGCACAGTACTTCATAGATACAACGCTTGTCGGGGATGCAATTATAAAGGTATGCCGTCCCCGTAAAGTGAATTATTCAACGCTGATGAACAAAGATTTTTATCTGCATACGCATATTGAGGCGCGCTATGACTGGGAGCCTAAGGAATATAGGTGCAGGACGAGCTGGATTTATCCGGAAAACGAAAGATATAATGAAAAATATGCATTCAGCGAGGAACGCCACGGTGAGCTGAAGAAAAAAATTACCGAATATTTAACGGAACGTATGAAAAAAGCGGATTATTTGTTTTAGCTTGTTTAAAATCAGCGTATCAATGCAGATATTTGATACGCTGATTTTATTTTCAATGAGCACCTTTAACTATATATTATGAAATACATAACACTGTATTCTACGCAATTCGCCTTGACAAAGGACGCGTAATCCTGTACAATGTGCATATGCGGAGAGAGAGTGAGGAAACCGAAGGGGTTTCGGGAGGCGGGGAATGACGGCTTGAAGGAATTTGAAAGCATGTATCGCGAATATTTTCCTCGGATTTATAATTTTTTATACCGGTTATGTGCAGACACATCCGTTTGCGAGGAAATGACGCAGGAAACCTTTTATCAGGCCTTTTTATCAATGCACCGATACAACGGAAGCTGCGAATTGTTTACATGGCTGGCAGCGATAGCGAAAAATACTTATTTTCATTATCTCAGAAAAAATAAAATACAATTTGTAAATTTAGAGGTTCTCATATTGACGGATGATGAAAACCAGCCGGAAACGGTGGCGGAAAAACGCTTTGAAGCGGTAAAAGTACGTCAGGCGGTTGAAAAATTGCCGAAAAAGCACCGCGACGTTGTTGTGCTTCATATATATGGTGGCTTACCGTATGCAGAGGTGGGAAAATTATTGGGAATCAGCGAAGGAACGGCAAAGGTGACGTTCCACCGAGCAAAAAAAATATTGAAAGAGGCGTTGATGAATGAAAATCAGTTGTGATGTGATACGGGATCTGCTGCCGCTGTATGCTGAAGGCATGATATCGCGTGATACGCGTGTACTCATTGCCGAGCATATGAAAAAATGTCCGGTATGTAAAAGATATCTGCGCAGCCTGCAGACGAAAGACGCAAATAGCGGCATGCATCGCAGAACAGGAGATTATAGCTTTGTGGCAAAAAGGCTGCGAACGAAAAGAATGACAACGCAAACTGCGGTAGGACTTGTTATTTTGACACTTTTAGGGTATGCAGTTTATAAAAATTTTATAGATGACAAGAGAGATGCGGAGGTTAAAATGGCTGATCTCAAATTTTGACCGCTTCCGTCTGTTTGTTTATTCAAAAAAATAGGCAAGTGTAGCAATAATTTGTTTGTTTCCTGAATTTTGAAGAATAAAAGAATCCCGCCACTCGTATTATCGGAGTGACGGGGCCTTTTTGTTTATAGAAGCCGTCGCTGCAAGGACGAAAGATAAGATAATGAAATATAAAAAAATGAATACCCAATAAGTATTCACATAATGACCACATAAAAGAAATAAATGCGGTTACTCTACAGCATAAACCAGTATATCACATATGTTGATAAAAGTCAAGAAATTTTTCAAAAAAACGTCCGCACTTAATATTTTATTAATGATTTGCTTTGATTTTCTTTTTTATCAGAGTGACCACATAAACGAAATATGATTAATATATAATTATTTAAGAGTTACGATTATAATTATATCATATTTGTTGTAAAAACGCAAGGTTTCTTTATATAAAAATTTGATTATTAACAAGTTATTTTAAATTCCGGCTTTAATTTGTTTTTATTATGGTCAGATTTGCCGTCATGCTGGAAATTGTATAAAATTGTAATGTGCTCGGCACAGAAAGGACGTGAAAAGTATGCCAAGAAGAGGCGAAAATATTTATAAAAGGAAGGACGGGCGGTGGGAAGCGAGATATATCAAAGAAATTCTGCCGGACGGAAGAAAAAAGTATGGATCCGTGTATGCGGATACTTATAAACTGGTAAAATCCAAGCGGGAGTTGGTTCAGCACAACATGGCATTACACGCCAAACCGCACTCGGATATTACAGTAAATGAGGTGCTGGAGCAGTGGTTTTTATATATTCGCAACCAGGTGAAGCCCGCAACCTATCAAAAATATGAAGGTATGGTCCGTAACCATATTGCACCGGCTATCGGTGATATGCCAGTCAGATACATTACCTCCGGTGTTATTGAGCGATTCAGCAACGACCGTCTGCATAACGGAAAAAAACGCGGCGGCGGACTGTCCAGAAAAACCGTCAACGATATGCTGATGATATTAGCACTTGTTTTTTCCTTTTCCGAAACGGAATATCAAATTCCAGGGCCTAAAATAAAGCGGCTGCGTGAGGAGTACCGCGAGATACGCGTACTTTCACCAGATGAGCAGGGATGCTTGGAACGATACCTTTCAGTAGATATGGATGTATATAAATTCGGCGTTTTTCTGGCATTGTATTCGGGTATAAGAATTGGAGAACTGTGCGCTCTGCAATGGGAGGATATTGACAACGGCGTGCTGACCGTGAACAAAACCATGCAGCGCCTGAAAGGAAAGGACGGGGGTACTGAAATTCTTGTATCCACACCAAAAAGCCTTTCTTCTAATCGCCGAATTCCGTTGCCGGACTTTGTGCTTGTCAGAATGCGCAGTTTTTGCAGAGAAAGTGGATATGTAGTTGCTAACGGCGAAGGAAAGTATACGGAACCGCGGCTTATGCAGATTAAATTTCAAAAGATGGTAGCCGAAGCTGGTCTGCCAAAAACAAATTTCCATGCACTGCGCCATACTTTTGCAACTCGCTGTGTGGAAACAGGCTTTGATATGAAATCACTGTCAGAAATTTTAGGGCATTCTGATGTCAAGACGACACTGAACCGGTATGTTCACTCATCGTTTGCACTGAAACAACTGAATATGGGCAGACTGCAATCGGTAGTCTGTATCTGAAACTGGTCAAAAATATGGTCGGAAAACGAAGCGGAGCTTTATTTTCCGGCCTTTTTTATTTCT
>CAKTAA010000013.1 GCA_934526185.1 uncultured Eubacteriales bacterium
CCGCAACCGGAATAAAAAGAACCTTGTCGGAAGCATCCGTCTTTGTTCGGTTCTCCTGTATATTATTTGCATGTTTGAGCGCTTCAGCGCCGACGCGATAGTTCTTGGCAATACTCCAGAAATCCTCACCGGCATGGGGATAGTACAGCAAAATAGAGGCACTTTCCGCAGGCATCAACCGTTTATCCTTACTGATGATGACATTTTTTACCGGGGTATAATTCTGCATATTAAAAACGGCAATACAGACAGCTATTTCAATATCTACAGTTAATTTTCCGTTTTCCAAACGCGGTTTGGCATGAAGCGGCTTGCATTGGTATCGGAACTGGGGATTTCCTGAAAAATCAGAGCCGTCCAGCTCATATTTAAAGGGTATAGAACCGTTGATCCCTGACATAGTACCGCCTTCCAGCCGTGTAACCGCTGAAACGTCGGCGGAACCGTTGAATACAAATTTCCCTTTATCCTGTTTGGCATCAAAGATTTCGCAGCACACGCGCAGATCAATAATCTCAGCAGGAACCGCATAATCATCCGGTGCAAGCGTGCCGCTTGCTGAAAAATTACTGTTGTGAATCTGATGAAGCGTCAGAATACGCAAAGGTTCCACTGCGGTTTGCAGCTCATAGGCTGTAGAGTATGCATCATTTATGATTTCTGAATTCCTGTTTTCATAACAGGTAAAGTCAACAGTCATGGTGAAATCAAGCTCAATCATTTTGGCTTCTCCAAAGGCATTGGAAGCCGGCTTGGCGTTGATATTGTCAAGTGTCGGTTCCGCAAAGCATTCACTGCTCTCCGAGATATTTTCGGCTTCGAGCGTACGTGAAAATGGAATTTTTTTACTGACGCTGATATATTTCTCTGCCGCTTCCCCGCTTTCTTCATCTGCCGTCGGGCATTGGCACAGGAAAACCGCCGAGATATCTCCCTTGTATAATATTTTTCCGGCCTGACATTTCGTCTCCGTAACCACAGCCTCAAGCTCTGTGGACAGTATTTCTCCAATTGCCGGCAAAGCGGCATCAAGCTCGACATCCTCACTGAACTGTATGTCACTGTCGTCGAGACAGCTCACATAACAGCTCTGTATCTTTTCAGTGTGCATTTCAACCGTGTCACGATCTTCCGCTCTGACACTTCCGCCGGCGCTGTCTGTAATGTCCGGCATAGGATTTTTTGTAGTCGCGGCGGATACGGCAGAACGAATGCGGGATTTCATAGTCAGCTTTCGCGGACCGCTGAGACGGCAGTTCACCGTATCAAGCAGCGGCATAACGGTGACAATACAGTTTTCATCCAATCCGACAATCGGAACGCTTTGATCAAATGAGGTATCAAAGGCTATAGTTTTCAGCGTATTCTCAGCGGATATGTAGAGAATTTCATAAAAAACCCGCCCCTCGAACTCCACCTTCTCTCCATTCATATATTTCCCATTGAGCTGCGGCTTAGCGCCTACGCGGACTATTTTCCTGATGTCCGGCAGATAGTCTGGTAGTGAATAATCGTCGGATAGCTCGTTTGAGCTTTCTCCTTCATACAGTTTTTCCATAATTGTGTTTGTATGTCCGGTGTCCTCGTCTCTTGCGATTCCGGTAAGATCCATCATGTTCATAGCATGCCTCCCACATTTTTATGTTTACATAGCATCAGTAAAGTATATGATTCTATTTTGTATTTCAGAACCATTTTGGAAACATAAGGAAATCATTCCAAAAAAAGGCACTTAAAAAGTGTTTCCGCCGGGACGCAGCATAGCTGCCCTGATTTTTTCCAGTGCGCTTTTTTCGATTCGTGAAACATAAGAGCGCGAAATATTGAGTTTTTCCGCTACCTCTCGCTGGGTAATGGCGGGCCTTGCGGAGAGTCCGTAACGCAGGACGATAATCTCCTTCTCGCGATCGCTCAGAGTGTGATTAATAATATGCAGAGCTTTGGCGCTTCTGATTTTCAAATCCAGATCCTCGGCTATCGTGTCGTCGCAGCAGATAATATCGTTATACGTCAGAGGGTTGCCGTCCTTGTCTGTATCGATGCTTTCGCTGATGGAGACTTCGCTGGCAAGCTTTTTCTGTGAACGGAAATACATGAGAATTTCGTTCTGCAGACATTTGCTTGCATAGGTGGCAAAACGCGTACCGTTTTCCGCATCAAAGGTGTCAATGGCTTTGATCAGTCCGATGGTACCGATGGAAATAAGATCCTCTTGGTTTTTTGCAGAGGTATAGTATTTTTTAACAATATGCGCGACCAGACGGAGATTGTGACAGATAAGCTTTTCACGGGCTCCACCGTCCCCTGATTTTGCAGCGGAAAACAGCTTCTTTTCCTCAGCCGCGGGCAGAGGGGGCGGAAAGGACTGCGATCCGGAAACCTTCAGGCAGACGCAAAGAAAATGGCAGAGCAGATACATAAATTGATCGAGTATCATAGAAAGTCCTCACTATCCTATGTATGGGTATTTCGTTGTTACAATATATGCCGCCGCGGCAAAAATATTATCAGTATCGCTATAAAAAACTAATGAAATAGGATATAAGCCGCCTGTTCGTCAGAAACGGCGCTCTTCGCCTGCACAACAGAAAACCATAAAAAAGCGCCGGCAAATTTCTTGGTAATCTGCATGCTTGGGGGAAGCAGGATGCCTGATATATTTCCGATGGATATCCGCGCGAGCCTTGACTTTGCGCCTGAAATTTGGTATCATAGTATCGTCTCACAAATGCAGATGCTCTATTAAAGCACTTTCAGGATTATGGCATAAATGTTGAGCGCGGGAGCGGCTGAATTTTTGTATACGTTTTGCTGTCTCCGGCCGAACGGAAATCGGAGCATCGAAATATATAGGAATTCAGAGACAGCGGCGAACTCCGCGCTTTTGGAAGGGATGAGCTTTACTATGAAGAATTTACAGGGAAGAAAAGCCAGAATGCTTCTCGTTTATCCCGATTATACCGACCGCGACTGTACCCAGAAGGTCAGCGGCGGCAATTATATGGAAGGGCTTGCTTCGATCTCCGCAGTCCTCAAACAGGGCGGTCATTCGGTTAAGCTTCTTCATCTTCTCAATTTGCATACCGAGGAAAATTACAAAAAAAGACTGCTCGGCTTGGGCGAATTTGATATTATCGGATTTTCCGTCAGAACAACTGCGTTTCCGGACGCGCAGATGTACATCAAATGGACAAGGGAGGTCTGCCCGGACGCCTTTATTATCTGCGGAGGATACCACCCTACGCTTGTTCCGGACGAGGTGCTGGCGGCAGAGGGCGTCGACTGCGTCTGCGTCGGCGACGGGGAGTACGCTGAACTTGAGCTGTGCGACAAGATGTCCGCAGGCGAGGATTATACCGACGTTAAAAGTCTTTATTTCAAAATGCCGGACGGCTCGTTCAAGCGCAATCCTATAAGAGAGCTTTTTTCCGATCTCGACAGACTCCCGATCCCGGATTTTGATCTTTTTGATTATGACAATTTAGAATCGTCCAAGGTCGCTACTGCTATTGTCGTCGTAAGCCGCGGCTGCTTCTACAATTGTACCTATTGCGGCAACGGCAACTTCAGAAAGGTCTACCCCAATAAAAAAATATACGCGCGGTTCAGATCACCTGAGAACGCGATTCTCTATCTGAAAACATTGCTTGAAAAGCATCCGTACATCAAATATATCAACTTCAGAGACGCGATTTTCAACATGTTTCCGGATTGGTTTGATACATTCATTGAGATGTACAAAAAGGAAATCGGGCTTCCCTGCACCGGAAACATCCGGTTTGATATTCTCACCGAGGATACCGTCAAAAAAATGGCGGAAGCGGGCTTTTATACCATAGATATGGGCCTTGAGAGCGGAGATCAGGAGATGCGCTTCAAGTATCTCAGGCGTTATCAGACAGACGAGATGATCATTAACTGTTCAAACTGGTTTCATAAGTACGGCATCGCTCAGCTTACCTACAATATTATCGGACTCCCGTACGAGGACATTCATCGCGCGCTCAAAACCATCAAGCTCAATGCAAGGATCAAAAGCGACAGAACGATTCCGAATATTTTCTATCCGTATGCGGGCACCGCACTTTACGACATCTCCAAGGAAGCAGGCTTTATTCCGGAAGGGGATTTTTCAAAACGCAGAGTGCCGCTTGTACAGCCGCAATTTCCTGAGGAACAGGTTCTTTTTATTGAGGGATATTTTATGCACTTTGTGAAAAGATACCGCCTTGCGTTCAGGCTGCCGCACTGGATCGGAAAACCGTATGAAAAGTGGCTGGACAAACGGGTGACCGGAAAGCATGTCCCTTACAAATTTCTCGTGAAGCTGCACGACGGATATATGAAAATGCGCAATTTTCTGAAGGATTTTCTCGTAAACCATCTACCCAAATTTTATCTCAAGCTGCGGATGCTCAAGCACAAGAAAAAGGCTCAGAAGGCTGAAAAATAGGAGTAAAACCTGTAAATAATTTACTAAGCGGGGACTTAAAATTATGGCATATCAGATCGATAAGAAAAAATGCATTGTATGCGGTACTTGTGAGCTCGAATGCAGGCTGCATGCCATTTTTCTTGATAAGGATATCAAATTTCACGTTGATACAAAAAAATGTGTTTCGTGCGGCGCCTGTGCCAATATCTGCCCGGTAGACGCGATCGAAAAGGAAGCTTAATTTTTCTATGCTTTTGAAATTTTATATTGACATTACAGATAAAACAGTATATGATATAGTATAGAAAGAGCGTGTTTATTTATCTCAGGTTAAGCTCCCGGTTTGTTTTGTGCGAGACTTGCGGATATTTCAAAAAGTATTGTAAAATCAATTTTATTATCATACGGAGGCTTACTGATTATGGCTGATGAAAGCTTTGAAACAGAAATTTTTACACTGACCGACGAAGAAGGAAATGAAAGTCAATTTGAACTGATCGGCAGTACGGAGGTTGACGGAACGGTTTATCTGGCGCTGGAGCCGGTTGACGAAAATCCGGACGGCGAGTATGTTATTCTGAAGCTGGCGCTTGAGGACGGTGAAGAAGTTCTCGTGACCATTGACGATGATGATGAATTTGACAAAATTGCCGATATTTTCGAAGACGAATTGATGACACTTGAGTATGACGACGAGGAAAACGAGGAAGAATAACCTCAGCAACGAACATACCGGTCTTGCAGCGTGATACGTGATAGATGTACGGCATTTTCGTTGTTCGGACAACGGGAGAGCTCGGGAGAGGACGCCTGTTGCCGAAGAATTGATAACGATTCAAATACGCCTGCTCAGTGCGTGATATTTCAAGGTATTAAACCCACAATAAGAACAATAGAGTCCGGGCTTCCCTTGACGGGATGCAGACCTCTCGTCCGCGGGGCGCATTGCGGCGCTCCCGGAGGAACGTTGGTAGCACAAAGTCGGGGAGAGGACACTAACCTTGCTATGCAAGGGTTTCTTAATCCTTGATTTACACGGCTCGGCGGGGTATTTTTTAAGAGTAACGGATTGTATTCTCAATGACGGAAGTTCCTGCGAGCTTTGTAAAGATAATTAAGGTAAAGGCAAATGCGGAACAGGATGAGTGCGTATATGAATATATCATTTAATAATTATGTCCCGGCCTTATTTTCACGTAAGATCCTTTCTTAAATCTGCTTATGCAGCAAAAATTGCTGTATAAGCAGATTTTTCTATAAAGCAATGTACTCCTGCATAAAATAATGAATAGAAACCGCATGCTAAAGTAAAGCAAAAGGCTGTATCATGCGCCTACGGCGTAACACATTATATTTATTATAACCGTTGAATTGGACACGTTTTTCTGTTATAGTAGAGATAACGAGATCGGAATCAGAGAAAATTTTTTTCGCGAGGAGTTAGTTTCGCTGCAATTAGTAAAAATGGAAGATAAATATATTCCTCAACTATTTGAAATGATGGACGAACAGACAAATACTGATGAAAAAATTATACCATGGTCGATTAGAAAATGTGATTATCATGAAATAGAATCATATATACAGCTTGGAAGTAAAAGAAGCACACGGAAAATACGTTCCTGATTCAACATTATTCTGCATAGATACAGAAAGAAACATTTTTATTGGTGCAGTTAATATTAGACATTATTTGGATAAAAAGATGATGAAACTTAGGAGACTGCAAAACTTTCAGTTCTACGGCGCTTTTTGAAATCTGCTGATTGATTTGATTGCTGGTTGTGTTATAATATCCTCATGTCAGCACTTTGGCAACAGAAAATCAGTAAATTAAAAAAGGTGCAAATGATGTAAAATATTGGCGGATTTCAAATGAAACTTAAATAAATAGTTTAAGGCAAGCGATAACTTGCCGAAAGGATATGATCATAAGTGGCAATCAACAAGGCGATGAAAGCGGCTTTAAAGGTGCTTTCCTACCCCGATCCCGATATAAAAAAATCATACAAGCTTGTGCGAAAGCTTGAAAAAGCAACATCAAAACGCATATCGAATCCGAAAATCTGTGAAATACGGAATGTCGCTGTTGCCAGAGAAGGTTTTGATATACCTGTACGCATCTTTTCAGTAAAAAACGGAAAGCCAAAGGGAGTTATTCTGTTTTTCCACGGCGGCGGTTGGGTCAACGGCGATATTGACTCCTATACAGGCGTCTGTATCAGAATGGTTGAGGAGCTTTCCCGCACAGTCGTTTCGGTTGACTACCGCAGAGCTCCTGAATATAAATTTCCGAATGCAACAGAGGATTGTTATGAGGTAGCCAGACAGCTCTTCGCCGGTCTTCTGCTTCCCGAATTTTTTTCAAACGATATCAGCATCATGGGAGACAGTGCCGGAGGAAATCTTGCAGCCGCCGTCAGCCTCATGGCGAGGGACAGGGGTGAATTTCTGCCGAAACGCCAAATTCTGATTTATCCTGCAACCGGAAATGATCACTCCCCTGACTCCCCATTTGAATCGGTAAAAAGCAACGGTTCTGATTATTTGCTGACCTCGAAACGCATCGTTGGGTACATGGAATTATATATATCCTCAAAGGACGATCTACAAAACCCATATCTCGCCCCGCTGCTTGAAGAGGATCTCAGCAATCAACCCAAAACACTCATCATCACCGCAGAATTCTGTCCCCTGCGCGATGAGGGTGAAGAATACGGGCGCCGTTTGTCAGATGCAGGAAACAGCGTTCTGGTATACAGAATGCCGGATGCGCTGCACGGCTATTTCTCACTACCTCTGAAAATGCGCAAGATACGGAAAACATTCAGTGTCATACGCAGCTTTCTCGGTGACGACAGGCTGACAGATAATCACGCATCAGATTGGATTCGTCTTGACAACGCGGCAAAAATATTCCCGCCGACAACCTCTAAACACGACGAAAAGGTTTTCCGTTTTTTCTGTCAGCTAAATGAAGCGGTTGACAGCCGGGTACTTCAGAGTTCTTTGGATTTTACCGTAGAAAGATTCCCTTTTTACCGTTCCGTTCTGAAAAAAGGAATCTTCTGGTATTACTTTGAAGGCAGCTCGCTCTCGCCCGTGGTAAGAGAGGAATACCGTGAGCCCTGTTCCCGCATTTACAACAGCAACCGGAAAAGTTTGCTGTTTGAAGTGACATATTACAGAAACCGTATAAATTTTGAGGTGTATCATGCACTTGCAGACGGAGAAGGAGCCATGCGTTTTTTTCAGACGCTTATCTCCTGTTATCTGAAGAAATGTCATGCCAAGGAAATACCCGTCATGCCGCAGGTCGCCTATGATGCGTCGGAATCCGAAAAAAAGGATGACAGTTTTTTTAGATATTACAGCAAACGCAAAATACCGCATGCTGAAAAAATGGTGAGAGCCTATCGGCTGAGCGGAGAACAGCTTGATACGCATCCGCTTGCCGTAATTGAGGGCTGTATACCGCTGAAAAAGCTACTGGCTGCCGCCCACGAACACGACGCAACGATAACCGCGCTGCTGATTGCCGTACTCATGCGTTCGATAGCCGACAGCATGCCTGTGCGTGAAAGGTCAAAACCGGTCGTGATTACAGTGCCTGTCAATCTTCGTAAATATTTTGATTCCAAATCTGCCCGCAATTTTTTCGGAATCATCAATGTTGAATATAATTTTTCATGTCAGTCTGGCGAACTTGCGGATATTATAAAGCACGTCGGCGACAGTATGAAAAGCTATTTGAAGCGTGATAAATTAGCCGACCGCATGAGCGGCCTTTCCTCAATCGAAAATCTTCTTCCCGCAAGAATTGTTCCCGTTTTTATAAAGGATCCGAGCCTTAAGCTGGCAAACTACATTGCTGAAAAAAGCGTTACAGCCTCGTTTTCCAATTTGGGCTGCATTGAAATGCCGGACGAATTTTCACCCTACATCGATAAATTCGGTGTCATCAGCTCTACCAACCGGCTTCAGGCATGCATGTGCTCCTATAAAGACAAGTTTGTCATCGGCTTCACTTCCCCTTTTCTTTCGACCGACGTTCAATGCCGTTTTTTCAGAACGCTTGTAAATTTCGGTCTTGAAGTTGAAATAACGTCAAATCTCGGAGGAGACGGCAATGTTATATTGTAAAAAATGCGGTGTCAGCATAAAAGGACGGCCGGATTTCTGTCCGTTATGTCAGGGAAATCTTACAGGGACTCCTGACGGCTGCGACACTTTTCCGGAGATCAATGCAAAAGTCGGACGTTTTTCACTCGCCGTCCGCATTGCGGCTTTTTTCTCTGTCGCCGCTGTTCTCATTTGTGCTGCCGTGAATTATTCGCAATCAGGAACCCTTATCGGTTGGTGGCTTTATGTCGCGGGCGGCTCGGCATCCTTGTGGCTGCCTTTCGGTGTGGCGATGCGTTTGCGCGGTAATATTACCAAAAGCATTGTTTTCACGGCGGCAGTGTGCTGTGTTATTGCTTTTTTCTGGGACCTGTCTACCGGATACCGCGGATGGTCGCTTGATATCGTCCTGCCTGTTACCTGCTGCGCCGCTATGCTTGTCATGGCAATTATCGCGCGTATTCTAAGCCTGCACATCGAGCAGTATATTTATTATTTGATCATCAATATCATTTTTGGCATTGTTCCTTTGATCCTGCTGTTCTGCGGTGTCATCCGTTTCGTTTATCCCTCTGTTGCATGTGTGGCAGCAAGCGCTATTTCCCTGACAGCGCTGTTGATTTTCGAGGGCAAAGCGCTGAAAGCGGAAATCATCAGAAGAACACATCTGTAACACAGTCAACTGCTTTAAAAAATAATCAGGCTATATACAAAAGGAGTTTATCATGTTACGTAAGGCATTAGAAAACGACCGCTTTGAATTTGGTAAAATATACTGCCATTCATGGAAAGAGGCGTACAAAAACATTCTGCCCCGAGATTATCTTGATTCGCTTACGCCAGAAGGCTGTGCGCCGAAATCGGTAAATTCAAAAAAATAATTTTATCTTTGAAGAAAACGGTACAACCGCCGGACTTGTAAATTTCGGAACACCAAGAGATATGCAAACAGAGGACCGCGTGGTGGGGGAGCTTCGTGCCCTTTACGTTTTACCTGAATTTTGGGGAAAAGGTATCGGGCGAAAGCTCTTTGGTGCGGCCGAAAAAGAACTGCAATCGGCAGGCTATGCCGGTTTTTATCCGTGGGTACTCGGTGATAACATGAGGGCAAGAGGGCTTTATGCGAAAATGAAAATGGTGAATACCGGCACAGAAAGAAACATCCAGCTTGCAGGGATGGAACTGACGGAGGTCAAATACACTCTGACATTTGTGTGAACGGGTTTTTCCGCACCTCAGAAATTGCCGCCCGCTCTGCCGCAGATACCGTAACGGGTATGCCGCATTTTTCTCATATAATTTTCTGTACCAGAATCTGCACCACCGTGTGAAACATAGACACAGATTCGATGAGCTTTTCTGTCTTTGTCACGATAAACCGTACGAAAAGCCGTGCCTCAACTTGGATATACATAATCCAAATCGGGGCACGGCCGTTATATTGGTCATATTTTTTTAGTCCGAAATCGACAGACAGAAGCGTTACGGTATCCTCATCTCAACCGTATGCCGTCCGCCGTCAAAAGGAAAGAAAGCCGGAGATAAAAACTCCATATGCGCACCGTCTGAGATGATATCAGCCTTTCCCCCCTTCGCGCGGGAAACTGTCACAGTATACACCGTTTCCTTTTTACAGATTTCAAACTGAAAAGCATTGAAATCTCCGCAAAGCTTCGGTGTCATAAAAAATCCGTTTTTCTCTTCCCGATAACCGATTAGCTTTTCCAGTACAACTTTATAGTACCAGGAGGCCGCACCGGTATACCAGCTCCAGCCGCCTCTGCCCTCATATCCCTTTGCATAGGATACGTCTCCGCAGAGAACATAGGGTTCGGTTTGATACTTTGCCGCGCTTTGAGCGTCTTCTGCAATGTCTATGGGATTGATTGCCCTGAGTATAGAAAATGCCTGTTCATCCTTTCCGGCGGCAAACAAACCCCATATCCCCCAGATTGCTGCATGCGTATACTGTCCGCCGTTTTCGCGTATTCCCGGCAGGTATCCCTTGATATAGCCCGGATCCTTCTCGGTTTTATCAAATGAAGGTGCAAACAGACGGAACACCCTGTCCTCCGGACACCACAGTTGGGAAACCGCCTCCTGAAGAGCACTGTCTACATGCTCCCTTGAAAAAACGCCACCGCCGTCTGCCTCATTGACAATAGCGGAAAAGGACTGCGGCAGCAGATCAATCCGGCATTCATCGCAGGATTGATCCCCCAACGGCGCTCCGTCGTCGTAGAAGCCCCTCACATACCAGCTTCCGTTGTATGCGCTGGCGTTGACAGCATTCTTTAACTGTTCGTAAACTCCGCGATATTTCTCCGCGCCGTCATAATCCTTTTGCATTTCACACAAGGGTAAAAACTTCCGAATTACCAGCATTTCAAACATGGCAAGCCACACGCTTTCTCCTTTTCCACCGATTCCTACATGGTTCATGCCATCGTTCCAATCGCCTCCACCCATGAGCGGCAATCCGTGAGAACCGAAGCGAAAACTTCTTTCCAGCGCCCTGACGCAGTGCATATACACGCTTTCTTTCTCATCGCTTCTCGACGGATATTCAAAGCGCTCCGCCTCATGCTTCCCAAGCTCCGGACTCAGTAAATACCGTATTCTTTTATCAAGCAGTTCCTTATCGCCCGTTGTCGTAACGTACTCAGCCGCAACATACGGTAGCCACAGGAGGTCATCCGAATACCGTGTACGAATTCCCATATGATAGCTCCCCGGTCTTTCCCCGCGGATTTCATGCCACCAATGCTGAACATCGCCCTCAAAATATTGATGTGCTGCACATCTGTATATCTGGGCAGCAGCCAAATTCGGCTTCAAATAAATCATCGACAGAACATCCTGCAGTTGATCGCGGAAGCCGTATGCCCCGCTGGATTGGTAAAAACCACAGCGACCGTACAAACGGGAACGAAGCGTCTGGCGCGGCAGCCACTCATTGAACAGCACGTCAAGTGCTTTTACCGATGATTTTAGATGAAACACACAAGTCAGCTTTTCATCCTCCTCCGCTTGTTGTATTACGTCTCTCTGCACAGCATCTATCGTCCCGTATTTTGAACGAATATACTCGGCAGCGGTTCTTCCGCGTGCTGCGCACAGTACAAAAGCCGCCGTATAGCTGTCACGGTTTCCAAGCAGAATTTCTTTTCCGCAGACGGCTGCCGGCTTATCCTCCGCGGTTTTATACGGAAAAGCCTCCGACAGCTTTGTATATAGAATTGGCGCCGGCTCCTCCGGCATAAACAGGATCATGTCATTCATCTTCCACGTCTGCTCTAATCTGTTGGAGACAACCAGTGCGGATCCGTGTTTTTCCACTTGAATCAACCGCTTTTGCCGAAGCGATTCTCCCATGACCGGCTCTGCAAAATACAGGACTGCCGCATGTATTTCCATCTCGGTCCTTATGACTGTCAATCGGATTTGAACGATCTTGGCATACAGACGGGCAGCAACCGTCGCGGTTACTTCAAAGACAATTGTGAATTTTTGTTCGTGAATTTCACCGGTATATACCGCCGCTCCCGCTTTATATTTCACACGGTCGGAAACCGCACACAAATCGTAATCCGTATAGCTCTTTTCAGATTTATCCCGGAAAACGCGCAACAGGATTCTTTCACCGTTTTCAGTCGTATAGGAGTCGTTGGACCATGCGGTCAACCGTTTTTTGGAGGCATTTTCATACCAGGTACAGCCAATTGAATTCTGTGTCAGCAGCGTACCGAAATTCGGAGAGGTGAGAAGATAACTCCACGGCCGGCTGACTTTTTCCTTTTCAACGACAAAGCTGCTTCCGTCATCCTCAAACGATCCGCCCTCTGTTTTCAGATCTGTCCGGCTCTGATCTCTCTGAACAGCATCCTCAGAAGCTTTCTCCTTATCTGTCATTCCCCCCTCTGAGTGCTGAAATGCCCGCCTGCAGATAATCTGTAGTCCCGAAAGGTAATCGCCGCGGAACACGGCGGACAGTTTTTCGTTGGCATCTGCCACCGCCTGTTCTCCAGAAAGATCAAGGGAGCATTCCGCCGCCCGAAAGAGCATCTCATAAAACTCTCCTTCCTTTTCCGTGCGGTTTAAAAGAAAAATACCTTTGCTGCTATTTTTAAAATGGGACATGCCGTTTATTTCAATCAATTCTTCCATATCATGGAATACCGGCGAATGGTAGCGATCTGTCTCGTCAATCATAAAAACCAAATCAAGCGCAACCCCACACACAGTCAGGTATTTATGAGCGCGGATCAGTGAGGAAGCCACCTCGGTGTTATGCGGACGAAGTGAACGGGGCTCTGTTATCGCGACCGCTATCACCGGATAGTCTCCGGAAATGCCGTGGCGCCATAGAGCATGCTGTGTAAGGTTCCCTTTTCCGGTCAATTCTCCCTGAACCGTTTTGCCGAGGCAGACAGCGGAAAGCATCAGTCGAAGAACCGGTTCGTCAGAAGGCAGAATCCCGGAAATTTTCCGTATCACGCTGCACGTTTCCGATTTCAGTGATTCCCGTTCCTCTTCGCTTGCAAACTGCTCCAAAGCACGTTCCCGTGTGTGTGCAGCCGAAAGATGATAGGCAAAAGAAGCGTGTCCCGAAAGATCGGCTTCAGTGCTCAGACGGTAAGCGGCAATTGGCTCCATGCACGCCGGTGCACTCACAGTCAGATTGGTCTGAAGAAGTTTTTCAATATCCCGTTCTCCGAACTGCGGCTGCAGCAGGCCCTCGGCTGATCCGGCGGCGCTCCGCTCTCCTCCCGTTCCTCTGACAACAAGAAAATATTCCTTTGTTCCCGCTTCTCTTTTCCGTCTGCGAAAGCAGAGCAGTCCATTTTCCGCGTCATATTCTGTCTCAAGAAACAGTTTTGAAAAGGCGGGATGCGTATGGTACTCTCTGCCTGAAAGCACTGGCTGAAAATACAACAGACAGCGCACTTCACCTGTGACGCCGGATATTTCCGCCGCAGCCTCGATCATGTTTTTTTCTGGATATACCTGAAACTCGACCGCAGCCTCGACACCGTCCTTTTCATATCTTGCCGTATAGCGTACCGCGCAGACGGATGAAGTAAAAGCAAAGCGTCCGTCTGAATCTCCTCCGCATACCGCCGCTGTATGATAAATCCGCCCGTTTGCATAAAAAATACACTGAAGCCCTTTTAATGGTTCTGCCATGCTGAAATCCGGATAGGATATGGATATTTTTCCGTATTCCAAATATACATGTCCAAGATTGGTCGCTATCAGTCGAGCCTGAGTATTGGAGAGTACGGCAAACCGTATCCCCTCCTCTCCGGTTATTTCTTCAGTTTTTACTTCATCCTCTGTAGAAAAACGTACCTTATCCGGTATATAAGCGCTGGTGCTCCTTTCGTGTGCCTGTGCCTCTACCGGGACTTTTTCTTCCAGCAGCTCACTTCCCGCAGCCATCTGTGCATCACTGAAAAATCGTCGCTGAAAAATGTTTTCAAATCGCGCATTGGCAAGCGCAGCCATGCTCATTCCGAGGTGATGCGCCATAAAGCTGCGTACAATGGCCGCCCCATCCCCGACTCTTCTTTTTGTAAAATCCAAAGCGTCATAGAAACCGTATTTACCATAGGCTCCGAAGCGCTCCATGCTGTCAAGGTTGTCAAAAATATCGTCAATTGCGTCGCCGCCCCGCGCAAGCATCAAAAAGGATGCATACGGTGCGATCACGGCATCTTTGTTCAGTCCGCGCTTTAAACCGAGCGACTGAACGCCGAAAGCACGATACTGATAATTCATCTCTCTGTCAAATTCAAAAAACGCACTTTCTGACACGCCGTAAATACGCTGCGGCGCTACTCCCGTTCTATTGATAGCAATGGTTTTCTGCCGCTGCATCTCAAACGCAAACGAGAGTGCTTCGTCTGGAAACGAACCCGGCGGTGTCGGCAGCCACAGACACGGCATAAAGTACTCAAACGCAGTTCCTGTCCATGAGAGGCAGCCGATTCTGTGTTTCTTCTCTGTTATCTTTCTCGACAGCATTCTCCAGTTTTTTTTCGGTACAATGCCGGAGGAAACCGCATAATAACTGGCTGAACGCGCTTCGCTCATATAAAAATCATAGTAGTTTTCGCTGTAAACGGCTTTCATCGGTTGATACCCAAGATAAAACAGCGCCTTTTTATCATGATACAGCACCCGGAAATCCGTCTCTGAAATCAATGCTTCAATCCGTCCATATAATTCGGCCAGCCGTGTATCCTCCGCCATATACGTTTTGAGACCTTCCTTTAAGCATATCAGCGTACAGATAAAGTTACCGCTGTCAACTGTTGAAATATATGGCTCTCCAAGAAGTTCAAGCGTTTCGGTATCATACCAGTTATACAGATGCCCTTTCCACTTTTCCATATTTTCAATGGTTACAAGTGTCCGATCCAGGCGTTCATACATTTCACCGGTTGACAGGAAAGAAAAATCGCGGGCCGCCAACACACACATCAAATACAGCCCGATATTAGTCGGTGAGGTCCGATGTGCGACCGTCAGCTCCGGTATGAGCTGTATATTATCCGGCGGCAGATAATGATCCCCTTCTGTCACATATTTTTCAAAGTATTTCCAAATATCCGCTGCATACCTCTCATATACTGCGCTGTAATCTCTGTTCTTTTTTACATCCGCTTTCCGTGTCAGCGGCCTGGAAAGATATGCAAAGACTGCCGGCGCCGCCACCCACGCCATACCGATCAGCTTGCCGGGAAGATATCCGAAGCCGATTAGAAGCAGTCCGGCAAGCGATGAAAACCACATACGCCGGTAATGAATCCATACTGAATTTTTTGGCCTCTGTCTGGCATCGTTCTCTCCGGCGGTCACCCATGCAAGCATATGGCGGTGAGAAATCAACATGCGGAACAAGGCACGTATCACAGCGTCAAGCGTAACAGAGGCCTGATATGCAAGCGCGCAGAATTGATAGACCGTTTCCGCGAAAATATGCGGCAGCGGAGCAGGGACGCCTGACGAAAAGCGGCGGCAGAATACCGAGGTTCTTCCTTCTGCGAGATGGCTTACCAAAAAAGCTGCAAACGGAAACCACAAGTATGCGGACGCACTGAGTACCGCATACCATGCATGCGGGAAATCAAGAAGGCTGAGCAGTATCAGTGCTGCGACTGAGGACGGCATGCATAACGCTCTTCGAACGTTGTCCCGGATTAAAAAACGCGCAGCTCCTCCCACTGGATTCGGTATCTTTTTATTTTCAGCATTCCGTACCGTTCGTCCGGAAAAACGGAGCGCCTGAACATCTCCGCGCACCCACCGGTGTAAACGGTCATAAAAGGACAGCGGCGTTTTTGGAATGCTGTCCGTCAGTTCAATTTCCGGCACATAGGCGGTACGCAGACGAAGTCCTTCTAAAAAGTCGTGGCTCAAAACCGTCTCCTCAGGAAATGCTCCGTCAAGCAATTCGTAAAAGGCGTCGATATCAAACATACCCTTGCCGCAGAAAATGCCCTCACCGAACAGATTCATAGGAATGTCATACGCCGCAGATGCATAAATATCGTTTCCCGAAACGCCGGCAAGCAGCCGTGTAAAACCAGTCAGTCGTGAAGCTGCAAGCGCGGTTGACATTTTTGGTTGTAAAATTGCGTACCCAGCTACGACTTTTCCGCGTTCCCGATCAATTTCCGGTTTGTTCAGGGGATGCAGAAAAACCGAAACCATTTCCCGTACCGCTCCGATAGTCAGGTCCGTATCGGCATCCAGCGTCAGCACATATCGGGTATCCTTCAGCAGCGTATCCGTCCCCGCGCGGCATTCCAGACCGGTCATGCGTTTAACCCCGGCAAGTCCTTTTAAATAACGTACCAGCTCCAAAACGGCTCCTCGTTTTCTTTCCCAACCCATGAATTTTTTCTCACCGGAGCAATAGGTGCGTTTGCGGACAAAAAGACAGAATTTTTCTCCGTATATCCAGTTTAGTGCCGCAACGCGGGATTTCGCATAAGACAGTATTTCATCATCGCCCACTACCGCAGCGCTGTCCGCCTCCTTATAATCCCCCAATATGCCGAATGCTGTGTTTTCTTCACGGTTTCTCAAATAAAACATTTCCAACCGATCAAAAAGCGATCCGTCCTTTTCCTTCCCCATTAACAGCGTCGTAATAACAACCAGCGTTTTTGCCTCAGCAGGTATTGAGTTCAGCTCTATTTTAGGTACTGGTTCCGCTTGATAACAGGTGGAAAAAAACATATCTGTGAAGTTTTTCGCGAGCGCATACAGAGGCAGAACGAGCAGCAGTCCCAAAGTCACGATCAGCCATAGACGTCCCTCTCCGCAAAACACAAAAAATCCCCAGAAGGGTACAGCAAAGAGGAAAAGCAGTACAGTAAAATATGCAGGTCTGACATCGGATCTGTTCCGCAGAAGATACCACCCGATGTTTCGTTTTTTCTCCGCCTTTGCCGACTCTGCTAAACCGTAAAGCTCAGATACCATCTGATACGGTGATTTTCTGTTTCTATGCGCCATGCGCCGGACTGCACGGCGGTATGTCTCCTTGGTTTCGGGAACACACTTCGGATAGGTCCCCGCCGGATCCTTCAGCAGTATCTGTTCGACCGGTGAAAACGTCTCATACAATTGTGTCGGATCCGCATCTTTGATGCGGAACAATGACTGAATGCTGTGGCCGACCATTCGTTCCGCTGCCTCCGATTCGTCGGACAAGCTGGCGGATATTTTTCTGATCAGCTTACCGACCAATATGGCATACAGCACACATATTTCATTCTCACTAAGCGAAAAATCCAGAGACTGAAGAAATGCAAACAAGCTTTTTTCTTCATATAAATAATCATAATCCTCAAGATATTTTTGAAGTATATGACAGATACGTGGTATTTTGCGGCCAGAGATCCGGACGGCAGGGACTTTGATACGTGGATTCAAATTCTGAAAGACCGTGCGATAACTTTCGTCTATTGCATAATGATTGGTCAGCACCCATTTTATGCTGATACGGTTAATGCCGGTCTCAGCAGTCTGCGCCCTTTTATAGGCTTGCCGAATAGCCCGCATAGACCGGCTTACTTTCCTTTTGTAACCGGAAAGAGACCGCGGCGTCTCCGGATGCTTCTCTGTTCCGTTATTGGTTGTACGTTTTTCATCCATAGTAAACAACAGCATAAAATCCTCCGTCTTGCCACGCAGTTTTAGAATTCATGCTGTTAGTTTTTTCAATTTTATAAAAAATATACTCAATTTTCTATGGATACACCAATATACGGTAAAAACTGTCAGACGTCTGAGGAATTTCCGCTTCTTCCAGCATCTGCACAAATGCCGGATCCGCCATTTCAAAAACGTCTTTATTTGCATAGATTACGTGCTGCCATGCTTTCTCTGGCAAATTTTCTTTTCCTGTGGCCGCCGATGTAAGAGTCATGCCGAACATTTGTTTTATAATAGGCCCGTGGCTGCCAAAAATCATAATATCGGAAGCGGATGAAAAATCCTTTAAAAGCTGTCCATAGGTTCCTTCAGTTTCGCACGATGATGCCCCGGCATACAGAATCCGCGTATCTGAGCTTTCATTGGCAATTGACAGTGCCAAGACAGGATGCGTGGAGCGCGCCAGCTTGGTCTGCGGAAGCAGAGTAATTTTCAGCGTTTCAAAGGAAAAAGAAACCTCCGTCAATGCATTGTCAATATAATATACCGTTATTCCGTACTCGTGTGCCTTTTCCGCAATTGTACTGCAAATTCCTTCGTCCTTTTCATTTGCTGGCAGTGGCATATACAGATTTCGGAGAACCGTTTCCTGTGCAACGCGCTGGAAGGTCGCAATATGGCGGATATGTACATGTGTAATCACCCACGAATCGATCTCAACACAGCTTCCGGACAAAATGTTGTCCAACCCTGCTGATATCGCTTTATAGGATCCGTCTGTAAAATCGCAGAGCAGTGCCTTTTCATTGCATTCTATGGAAATCAAATCGTTTTTCTTTACATTTTCATAGGTTACCGCAGCGATGTCCCTCTGTGTCTCCCGATAAGCAAACAGACATCCGGCAAACAGCACAGCTCCGCAAAGAAATCCAGCATATAAAGTCAGGATATTCTTTTTTCTAATCATAAAGGCGGCTGTAAGTACAAGAAAAGCTAAAAAAACGGGAAACGTAAAAGAGTAATTCGTAGAAACGAGCGCGTTAGGCAACGAAGAAAGTGCGGAAGAAATGGCATAAACAGCCTCGGCGCACAAACTTATCACAGCTGCAAAGCCATTCGGCAGGACAGGAACGGTTGAGGTGAGAATCAACAGCGGCGCAGCATACATCAGCACAGTCACCGGAACATTTAACAGAAGATTTGACAGCAGCGATATCAGTGAAAATTCGTGAAAGGTAAAAAGAAGCACAGGGAGCGTAAAAATAACTGCTGAAACCGTACAAATACAATTATTAAGGGCAGCTTTTAAGATTTTAAGCGGAAGCACACCTCCCGGCAGCTTTGACAGTAGACGGTCTCGCGTAGCGCCGCCAAGCAAAATGATTCCGACAGACGATAAAAAGGAGAGCTGCAGCCCCACATCAAAAACTGCAGCAGGTGAAACGAAGCATATTGCAGCCGCTGAGAAAAAGAGCGACGTTACGGAGTCCTGTCTGCCTCCCGCATAATAGGCTCCGTAATAAATCAGCCACATGATGCCGGAACGGAGGATCGATGGCGGAGCCCCGGTAATGCCGATAAACGCCAGTATGCTTACCATCAGAACGGCATTTCTCAACTTCCGATGAAACGTTAACAATCTCAGAAAATACTCCAGTCCGCCGATAAGAATAGACAAATGCATACCGCTGACGGCGAGCATGTGAGAAACGCCGAGACGTCTGAAATCCCTTTTAACTTCAGCCGAAAGATCGCCTCTGTCGCCAAGCAAAAGCGCTTTGGCCATGGCAGCCGTATCTTTGTCCAGATATTGAAGGAATGTCACAGAACAGGCGCTGCGCATCCTGTCAAACAGATATCCCAGCTCTTGATGCGACGTTCCGATTACCTGGCATTCACTGTCCGACAGTGCAGCGGCTCCGAGATAAATTCCCCTGGAAAAATACCATAGTCGATAAGAGGCATCATATTCCTCCGATAAATAATCAATTTTGGCACGTACCACTATCGTTTCATATGCATCTGCGTCAAACGGAAAATCGGTTTCCAGCAAGCAGGAAAAGTCTGTTTTCTGATCGTCTATCCGGTTCACCCTGATTTTATAGGCTGCGCCGTAATCCTTATTGTACAGGATTTCAGTTACCGTAGCTTCCAAGGATGCCTCTCGTCCCGCATATTGGCAGATACCGGCGATTTTAATATCTTGCGTATAATAACAAATGACAAAAGCCAAAAGCGCCGCCGAAGCGACGCTGAGTATAAGACTGCTGTACTGTTTGAGCCATCTGTATCTTCTGGCTGCTGCTGCAAAACCTGCCATCAAAGCAGCAGAAAGAACAGCAAATATGATTTTTGTAAATGACGGCAGATAAAAAGACAAGCAAATCAGGATTACAAAGGAACCGCAGGCCCATGCCAGAGGCCGACGCATCATCCCTTTCATCACCGCTTTTGACGCGCACAAAAACGGCTGTGCGCTTCTCCCCCTTTACCTATTGTTTCATACGCAACACAACGCGAACCCGCTTTTATTGAGCAAACATGACTTCTGTATATGACGGCTTCCAGCCGCCGCCGAGGATAACTTGATCCTCCGCATTGTTAATATTGATTTCCCTGAGGTTTGTACATGCAGCAAAAGCCCAGTCTCCAATTTTGATCACAGTATTCGGCAGGAAAACACGTCTGATAGTTTCGTTTCCGAGAAACGCGTCAGCAGCTATGTTTTTCACCTCATATCCATCAATTTCGGCCGGTATTCTCATAATTTTGCGGGAGCCGTTATAGGACAGGACAGTAACGGCACCGTCGTTGATTTCATATTCGAAATCCCCGGCCTCGTTATCTTCGTCAGGCTCTACAAACACGCTGCATATCGCCCGACGGCTGCCGTCTGCAGTTGTCGCCGTGACAAAGGTCTGACCAATGCCGACGGCTTCGAGTACGCCGTTCTCGACACAGACAACGTCTGTGTTTCCCGACGCCCACAATATTTCCTGATTCGTTGCATTCGCCGGACTGACAGATGCTGTCAGAAGCCATCTTTCGCCCTCCAACAGATACACACCGGTCTCGGAGAGCGAGATTCCCTCCACCGGTATATCACGTGCGCTAATCGTTACCTGACAATCAGCATGAAAATTTCCGTCCGACGATGTCGCCGTTACCGTTGCTGTGCCAATTCCGACGGCTCTGACAACACCAGCTTCTACAGTAGCGATGCTGCTGTCGGATGTTGTCCATACAACGGTTTTATCTGTTGCATTTTCCGGTTTTACCGTTGCGATCAGCGTCCCAGAATCACCGAGCCGCAGGCCCAGTGTGGTCTGACTAAGCCCAATTCCCGTAACCGGTTTTATCGGCGCCGGATTCACAATGATTTGACAGCGTGCTTCCAGTATTCCGTTTTCCTCGGTCTCAACGCGCAGCAAAATCGTCGCCGTTCCCTCACGCACTGCCGTAACCTTGCCCTCCTCCACTGTCGCCACAGAAGAATCTGAGGAGATCCATTCCAGCTTTTGATTATTTGCTTCCTCAGGCTCAAATATATAGTTCAGCTCTATGGTTTCGCCTGCTGACACGTTCACTGTCTCTGACTGAAAAACGACCTTTTCCGCATCAATCGGTTCGATTTCCACCGTAATTTCACAGGATGCCGTTTTCATTCCGTCAATTGTTGTAACGGTAACGGTCGCTTTGCCCTCGCTGACGCCAGTCAGAGTACCGTCCTCCACTTTTACAATCGATTCATCACTGGATTCCCATTTTAAATTAGTATTAGTAGCATCCTCCGGCTCAATGGTAGCCGCAAGCGTTTCTGTTCCATCGACAAAGACTAAAAGCTCTTCCGCGTTCAGCGATACACCCGTCACCGGCACGGAACGGACACTAATCTGACAGAAGGCCATATAACCGCCGTCCTTGGTTACAACTGTAACGGTTGCATTCCCAACGCCGACGGCGCTTACAGCTCCGTCCCCCGTGACGGACACAACGTCAGGTCTACTTGTTGTCCATATCAAACCAGTATTCGTAGCGTTTTCCGGTGCTATTTCCGTTTCAAGCGTCAATGTCTCCCCTACCTTCATGGCAAGACTGTCTGTTGCAAGCGAAATTCCGCTGACCCGCACTCTTTCCGGCGGCGTCACGTCTATAGCCTCCGCCCGCGGTGTCATCGTCACTGTATTATCTCCGGATTGAAAAGCTGTCAGATCAGCGGATGAACTCCGGCAGGAGCACAGTCCCGCTGCTATACCGAGAACGAATATAAAAGCCGCCGACAGGAATAATCTTTTGCACCGCATCACTTGCCACCTTTTTCTATAACACAGGAATGATATAGCGTATCTTTCCAAAATATTATAACATATCTATAAAACATTGTCAATTGTTGACGAAAGCTTTTATATTTTGCCCTGCCGGCATTTGCTCTGTTTATGTAAATTTCAGCGGCACTACCGATGCATTCCTTTCTTTTCGCTATGCAGATCAAATAAAAGGCGAATTAGGCTCTCAAAACAGGGGATAAAGCTTTCCTCCCGGATTTTTTAAGGATTTCCTGCATTGAGACACATTTAACTTACTGAACCTCCTCAGCCTGCACCTTCACACCTTCAGCTTTTCTAATCAAGGCTTTGCTTCGACAAGATAAATGTCATCAAAGCCGCCTTCAAACGAAACGGTCAATATAAGATTTTTTTGAGTCAGATGCAGCGGGTATCCAATTTCTACAAGGACTTCCCTCTCCGCAGCCGCCCTGCTGCTTTTTCCCGCAACAGCGCTCCCGTCAACTGTGATCTCCCACTTGTCGGGCTATCCGCTGTTGCACGGATATCTTTGCCGGATCATCATTTCTCCCTGGCTGTCAAAAATACAGAAATGGACAGTTAAATGATACCCTTACTCCGGCACGGTTTCTCCGCGCTGCATCGTTTTTCCGGTTTTTATTCGATCCTCATCGTATATTCAAGATTTCCAGCGTGTTCTTTCTCCTTCTGAAACAGAGTTTAACGGAAAAAGCCCGGAACCTCACCTGTCGGAACCGGACTTCTCCCGCTGTTCAATTTTTATGCTTCTATAAATCTCTTCAAATTTTTCAGACCCCACTCGATGCCCAGCAGATTGTCCTCAATGCCTTCGAATTCAATGGACACAAAACCGTCGTATCCCTTGCGCTTCAGCGTCTGAATGCTCTGGCTGATCCGTGCGTCGCCGTGGCCGATGATGGTGCCGCGCAGATAATCGCCGCTGCGTGTCTGAAACCAGCCGTCACCCGGTGCTGTCCTGTCTCCGGCTCTGCGGAAGAAATCCTTCGCGTGGACATGGAACGCATACGGGCTCAAAATGCCGACGGATTTCCACGGATCCTCATCCGCGCACATGAAATTTCCCAAATCTACCAGCGCGCCGAAATTCGGATGTGCTACCGTATTGATTAACTTTTCTACCCGCGCTGCATCCTGCGAGAAAAAGCCGTGATTTTCCGTACATGTTTTGATGCCGAGCTGCTCCGCATATTTTGTGACCTCAAGGATTCCCTCAGCAAGACGGGGAAGCGCGTCGTCATAACCGATAGAATATTTTCTGCCGCCGATACCGCCGGTTACATCGTGTCGCATGACGCCGACGCCGAGTCTGTGCGCAATATTGACCTCGTGCTGCAGACGTTTGATTTCATCCTTCAAATCACCGTTGCTTCCATTGATAAAATCAGCGCCAACCGCATAACATACGGGCACCAGTCCCTTTTCCTGTATACGTGCATGAATTGCGTCAAGTTCTTTTTCGTTTCCGGTATACGAACCTTCTACGAACTCAATGCCGTCAAGTCCCAGCTCCGCCGTTTTATCAACGAGTGCAAGCATTCCCATGGAATTGTACCGGCCGAAGCTGTATGTGCTGACCGATATTTTCATAACCGTTTCCTCCTGTTTTACAGAATTTTCTTTCCCATTTTAACACATATTTCGAAGGTTGTAAAGACAGATTTTATTTTTTGCGGTATTAATCAAGAAGTACATTTTTTCATTCTGTTTCAGCTTTGATAAGCACGACACGGAATTTATCTTCTGTAAATAATGCTGAGCTTGATGACGGAGAAAATGCAACGTTTTTATGAAACTGCAGAAGGGCCCTCGTATGAGGCAAATACGATAAGCACTATATTTATTTAGGCAATTTTGCAGCAGAGAACAGCGGTTCGCTCGTTACTGATTTTTTTTGAGTTAATCGGTTATAAACAGTTACCGCTTCGGTATGTACAAAATACTGAAGCGTAAAAGGGCAGACTGATGTTGGATCAGCCTGCCCTTTTACGGTAGTGCGTTTTATTTGCTCTTTTTGTCATTTGGTATAAACTAAGGAGAAAACACTTTGCAGTGACCAGCATGTATCGGTATAATGCTTTAAGCTGCAGACAAATTAATTCTTATTCACTGCGTAAGTGTGATATTTTTATTAATAATTAAATCTAAGTGAATCGGGAACGCTAGAAATAACAGTTGATTGACCGAGCGAAACATTGTGATTCGCTATATACTGCATTATCAGTGTCGTGTCTGCCTCGGTAACGGCACCGTCATGGTTGACATCTGCCGCCAATAAATATGCCCCGGTCAATGTTGATGACTCCCATCCCTCGATATGCTGTTGCAGCTTTGTGACGTCGCTTAAATTGATCAACCCGTCTCCGTTTACATCACCGAACAGAACAACAAATTGTATATTATAACAAAAATGATTGTTGTCATTTATTTTTGCAAGAACCATTCCTGTTGCGGTATTCACCGCAGTGTTTGTAATTGCTGTGCCGTCTGCGTTGTATGCCTCAATCGTATATGAATTTGTCTTTTGTGAGGCTATCAAAGATGAAAGTGTAGTTTTGGCGCCTGAGATTCCTGTCAATATATTGGTACTGTAAAAAACAGCCGAATCGTAATATTCATTTACTGATATATTCCCTTTTGAAGCTGAAACACTGATTTCGGTGATGAATCCTTGCGGCGAAGTCGGAACGCTGACTGTAACAAACCAATATTTCATGCCTTTATAAGATCCTGTGGTAACTCCTGCAGTGCTGGACGTTATTGTTTTCGACCATGTTGAATAAGAATCGCAGTGCAGTGTTATCTGATCAAAATAGGATGAGGCATATATTTGAAAGTACGCAAAGCGTGCATCCTGATTGTCAGACATCTGAATTCTTTCGAGAAAAATGTCTGCATGCAAGGTATAGGCGCCGGTTGTAGAACCGTACCCCGTCACCTTAATATAATATGTTTGTCCCGCTGTCAAAGAATATTGAATACCAAAATTAATGCCGGCGTTATCATCATTGTATGCCAGCTGGGTGTATGATGAATTGTAAAGATACCCTTTTGTATCGGTTGAACCTGTAGTATAGAAAATATATGTTCCGGTTTGCGAAACCGTAAGTTTAAAATAATCTTCATCACCGGATACACCGATCGTACCGTTTGAAACATATGCAGGTTTGGAGTACGGCATTGTCATAGTCGTTGCCGTTTCAAAGCTGTCGCCGTGGTCATCACTTGCAAATACGTTCACTGTGAAAGCTGAGCACAACAGAATGACAGTCATAACAATGGCTGAAACCTTCTTTGTTAAATTCATAATTCAGCACTCCTTCTTTTTTTATTTGTCTGCAGCTTATAGAAGATTATATATCTTTATTAAACAAATGTCAATATATTTTTGATTTAATTTCAAATATAATTATTATATTCTTTATTTTTGTTAGATAATCGCAGATTATTGCAGATTATTTATAAATTAATAGTTAAATATTATCAATTACAGCAGAAAAGTTTTTCACTTAAACATTTAAGGAGGGAATCCAAGTAAGACCTAAGTGACACCTGCTATTGATACTGCTCTTTGATTTTATCAACAGTTTTCGGAGGAAAGCTCTATTAAAGGCAACCCATACCTTTGTTTATGAATAAAATCATGATATCCGTCTTACATGAATGTAGAATTTGTTTTTTATACTTGCGTTCGCTTTGTAAATGTGGTAGAATGATACGAGACGTTCGGAATTCTACCTCCGAGGTTACTTCTTAATTATTATGGTACGGTGCCGGCCTTCAACGACAGCAGCCGATTGCCGTTAGTGTATCTGAAAACATAATCGAGGTGCTTTTATGCTGCATACCTTTACCTTTCGCGGCGGCACACGGGTGCCGGAATATAAGCTGACGGCCGGCGCTCCGACAATTCCGCTTCCTCCGCCTGCCTTTGTTTCCCTTTCCATGTCTCAACATATCGGCACACCAGCTGAACCGGTAGTAGCTGTGGGCGATACGGTTGACAAAGGACAGCTTGTGGGAAATGTGGAAGGAGGGCTTGGATGTCCCGTACATGCCAGCATCTCCGGAAACGTTGCAAGAATTGAAGATAAATACAATGCAAGCGGAAAAAAGGTGCGGCATATCGTCATAGAAAATGACGGTCAGAATCGAATCTCGCCAAATATTGCTCCGTTTGCAAAAAAGCTTGCCGATGCTTCCTCTGCTGAAATTATCGAACGAATCCGTCAGGCGGGTATCTCCGGTATGGGCGGCGCCGCTTTCCCGACTTACGCAAAAATACAGTCCGCAGCAGGAAAAGCAACGCATATGATAGTAAACTGCGCGGAATGTGAGCCGTATATTACAGCCAATCACAGACTGTTGCTGGAACGGCCGGAGGATGTATGCGGCGGCGCGCTTATTCTGCTGAAGGCGCTTGGTCTGCGGCATGCGGATATCGCTGTCGAGAACAACAAAAAAGATGCCATCCGCAAGCTGGACGAGCTTCTTTATGACAACGAAATTTTAAGCGTCAGGGTTTTGAAAACAAAATATCCGCAGGGCGACGAACGGCAGCTCATATATGCACTGAGACATATTGAACTCCCTTACGGTAAGCTGCCCGCGGACGTTGGCTGCGTTATTTTCAACGCGGAAACCTGTGCAGCCGTCTATCAGGCGTTTGCTTCCGGTATGCCGCTTATCGAACGCATCGTTACCTGCAGCGGAGACTGTGTCAGAGAGCCGAAAAATATTTTGGTTCCTCTCGGTACGCCTATCCGAAATCTGATCGATTTTTGCGGCGGTCTGATAAAAGAGCCTCAGAAAATCATCAACGGAGGCCCTATGATGGGACAGGCCCAATGGGATATCGACGCGCCTATCTCAAAAGGCTCCTCTTCTATTCTCGTCCTATCAAAAAGCGCCAAACCGCACCAAAACCAAGCTTCCGCCTGTATCCGCTGCGGACGCTGTGTCAGCGCTTGTCCCATGCATTTGATGCCGAATTATCTCGCTCTGTTCGCAAAATCCGGCAAAATGGATATGGCAGAGGCTTATAACGTAGCAAGCTGTGTGGAATGCGGTACTTGCTCCTATAATTGTCCCGGAAATGTTCCTATTGTTCAATACATCCGTATGGCCAAAGGAAAAATCGCAGAACGGCGCCGCATGCAGGCGGCTGCAATTGCTGCCTCTCGTCCGGCAGAAAACGTCCCCGTAGATTCTGACAAAGCTAAGAAAAAGGAGGCGCACTGATGCGGCAGACAGAAATCGCTTATCCGGAGCTTTTGACAGTTTCACCCTCTCCGCATATAAAAAGCAAGGATACCACGCGCTCTGTGATGATTGATGTCATAATTGCGCTTATGCCGGCGCTCGCATGGGGCGTTTACAGCTTCGGCTGGCGCGCACTTGTCATCACCGCCATCTCGGTTCTCAGCTGTATGCTTTTTGAAGGCGGCTATCAAAAGCTTATGAAAAAACCGGTTACCGTTCTTGACGGCTCCGCTGCGGTGACCGGCATACTGATTGCCTTTAATATACCTCCTACCATTCCGCTCTGGATGCCCGTTATCGGCGCTTTTTTTGCGATTGTCATTGTCAAGCAGCTTTACGGCGGCATCGGTAAAAATTTTCTGAACCCTGCTCTTTCCGCAAGAGCCTTTATGATGCTCGCCTGGCCCACCGCCATGACATATTTCGTAAAGCCGCATACCTCGCTTCCTCCCTTTGCCGTCTCGATAGACAGCTCCGATGCCATAGCCTCGGCAACACCTCTTGCCGCACTGAAGACCGGACTGCTGCCGGAATCATCCGTTTCCGAGCTTTTTGTCGGAAATATCGGCGGCTGTATCGGTGAAATTTCCTCCCTGCTTCTGATCGCCGGCGGACTGTACCTTTTTTGGCGAAAGGTCATCACCTGGCACATTCCCGTTTCCTTTCTAGGCACGGTCGCGCTGCTGACTTTCTTTTTACCGCCCATGGAGGTTCCCAGCATCAATGAATATATGCTTGCAGAGCTTTGTTCCGGCGGTCTTATGCTGGGGGCAATCTTTATGGCGACCGACTATGCAACTTCTCCGGTAACACCGAACGGCCGTTTGATCTTCGGCGCCGGCTGCGGTGCGCTCACTGTCTTTATCCGTTACTTTGGCGGTTATCAGGAAGGCGTTTCCTTTGCTATCCTGATAATGAATACGCTTGTCTGGTATCTCGACAGGTATACTAAGCCGAAACGTTTCGGCGAACTGACAAAGTTTCCAGAACGAATGCCGCCCGATAACGCCAAGCAAGAAACAAAAACAAGATAACGGCTATGCCCATCCTTGCTGTGATCTTATATGAATCTTCCGATAGGTTTTAAAAAGCCAAAAGGCAGGTAAATCTTTATGAATCCATCTCAAAACAATCAGATTCTCTCTGTTGTGCGGATAAGCTCCGTGCTTCTTATCATAACGGGAGCAGTCGCTCTGCTTCTATCGGTGATCAATGCCTTTGCGGCGCCGGTCATCGAAAGAAATGAAGAGGAACAGCAGCAGGATGCCATCCGCAGTATTTTTGAAAGTGCGCAAAACGTCGTGCCTCTGGACATTTCCTGTGCCGAACCGGTAACAGCCGTTTACGAGATCTCTGACAGTGGAGGACTTTTGGGGTACTGTGTTAATGTGGCCCCCATTGGTTTCAGCGATGTCATCTCTATGATGGTGGGCATCAAGACGGATATTACAGTAGCAGGCATTGAAATTCTTTCTATATCGGACACGCCGGGACTGGGGATGAATGTCTCTAAGCCTGCTTATCTTGAGCAATTCAACGGGCTGACGGAACACATTGCGATCGGCGGTGCTCATAACAGCGTAGATGCAATTTCAGGCGCCACCATCAGCTCCAAAGCCGTTCTGAACGGTGTCAACGCCGCGCTCGATATCTGCTCTGAATATCAGGCGTCGAATGAGGCAACTACGGAGGATCCGAATACCGGAACATCCGATACAGAGGAGGTTTCCCTTGTATAAATTAATTACGACGGTTAAAAACGGACTGTTTGACAACAATCCTACATTTGTTCAGTTGCTCGGCATGTGTCCAACGCTCGCTGTGACAACCTCCGTAAGCAATGCTGTCGGCATGGGACTGGCGGCTACAGCCGTTCTAATTTGCTCCAATGTCTTGATTTCCCTTCTGCGCAGATTGATTCCTAGGGAAATCCGCATTGCAGCTTATATCGTTGTCATTGCGGGATTCGTCACGGCAGTGGAGCTGCTCATGAAAGCCTATATTCCCGCGCTCTACAGCAGTCTCGGTTTATACATTCCGCTCATTGTCGTCAATTGCATTATTCTTGCAAGAGCGGAGGCATTTGCTTCTCACAATCCGGTGCTTCCCTCGGCGCTTGACGGTCTCGGCATGGGCCTCGGTTTCACCGGTGCGCTTTCTCTCATCGCTGCCTGCCGTGAGCTGCTCGGAGCCGGAACACTGCTCGGATTCCATATTCTCGGTAAATCCTATCAACCGGCCGTTATTTTTCTTTTGCCGGCAGGTGCCTTTCTGACGCTCGGATTTCTTCTTGCCGCCGTCAAAGCCATATCATCCAGAAAAAAAGCACGACGGACAAAAAGCGAATAAGGAAACAGCGTCATCCGCTTCACGGCAGTGCCGTCCCGGTGTCTTAACCGTAATTTTTCTTCGCAGAAAGGATCTGTTATTATGGAGGAACTGACAAATGTTCTTTTACTAATGCTGAGCGCCGTTCTGGCGGAAAACTTCATTTTTGTCAAATTTCTCGGGATCTGCCCGTTTCTGGGCGTCTCCGAAAAACCGGACACCGCCCTCGGCATGGGTTTTGCCGTCACCTTTGTCATGACTATCTCCAGCGCCGCTACCTGGGGTATCTATCACGCTGTCCTGGTCCCGGCCCACTTGGAATATCTCAAAACGATCGCATTTATTCTGATTATTGCTGCGCTGGTGCAGTTTATTGAAATGTTTTTAAAGAGGTTCCTGCCGTCGTTGTATCAGGCGCTCGGCATCTATCTCCCGCTCATCACGACCAACTGCGCCGTGCTCGGCGCAGCACTGCTGAATATTCAGAACGACTTCAGCTTCATTTACTCCCTGTCCTACGGTTTTGCAGCGGCTGTCGGCTTTACACTTGCCATTGTTATCTTCGCGGGCGTGCGCGAAAGACTTGCTTTTGCGGAACCGCCGAAAGCCTTTTCCGGTATGCCGATTGTGCTGATTACAGCTGGTCTGATCGCCATGGCGTTTTCTGGTTTTTCCGGAATGAATTTTTCGTAACAAGGATCGCCTTATCGCCGCGCCGTACCGGATAGATAGAAATTCGGTACGGCCGAATCCATACGAGGAGGCAGAGCGTCCCTTCGGGATTGCTGCTCTTGATAAAAATATGGGAAATATACTTTCTGCTGTTTTATGGTTCGTTGCGCTCGGCGCGCTTCTGGGAATCCTGCTCGCCATTGCGTCAAAAATTTTTGCCGTAAAGGTAGACGAACGCATTCCCAAAATAACCGAAGCACTGCCCGGTGCTAATTGCGGCGGATGCGGATATGCCGGTTGTGCGGCACTGGCGCAGGCAGTTGTTGACGGCAATGCCAAAATTTCCGCATGCACTGTGGGCGGCGATGAAACCGCTCGCCGTATCGCTGAAATTATGTGTGTAACCGCCGAAACTCCTGTGCGTATGCGGGCGCAGGTCATGTGCAGCGGCGCACACAATATTGCGCTGAAAAAATATATTTATAAAGGTGCACCCGACTGTATTGCGGCGGCATCAATGGGCGGCGGCGACAAGCTGTGTCCGAACGGCTGTATTGGTCTCGGCTCCTGCGTATCGGTCTGTCCGTTCGGCGCGATTTCCGTGGTCAACAGCATCGCAGCCGTTGATTATACAAAATGTAAAGGCTGCGGTCTCTGCGCCAATACCTGTCCCAAACATATCATTCGCCTGATTCCGTACGAAAGCAAATACTGGGTTGGCTGTATGTCAGTTGATCGCGGCAATATTACCAGAAGCTATTGCAATGCCGGCTGTATTGGCTGCAAAATTTGTGAAAAGAATTGTCCGACAGGCGCCATACGCGTCATAAATTCCGTTGCTGAAATTGATTATTCAAAATGTGTGGCCTGCGGACTCTGTGCTGAAAAATGCCCAAGGAAAATCATCTGGTCCTCCGATCTGCAAAAATACGGTCTTGCATTGGAACAGGATGATGTGTAGTTCAATATTAAAGGATTAATTTACAATTCATAGGTTCTATCAATCCACCCCCTATCTCATAGTATCCCATCAGCTTCCCTGTATGAACAACCGCAGTTTATGCAGGCAATCTCCAGCAACTTCCAACAAAGCGTTCGATCAAAAATCTTTTGTTGACTTTTGAATGATGAATATTGAAAAAGTCGCCGTTTCAAACGATACGGCGACTTTTTATTTCCAACTTTGGTTGCTTTTTCGATATCGTAAAGCAACACAATCATTCTACAGGACATAAACATAATCAATCAGTTCGTCTTCTTGTTTATCTTTTTTGAACCCAAGATGTTCGAACAATTTTATGGAAGCTACATTGGTTTCATCAATGCTTACTTGGATTTTTGATATGCTGTTCTTGACAGACGCTATAAGTTTCTCTATAGCCAATGAAGCGAATTTTTGTTTTCTATATTCAGGCAGAATACAAATGCTAATATTCATAATATCATTTAAAATTTCGCTATGTATACCTCCAATTAACTTACTATTAATAAATATCTTGTAGTATACGACATTCTCTGTATTTGTAACATAATCGAAATACATCTCTGAGATCGAAATATATTTTAATATTGTCGGTTCGCTATGCATAGCTTTTATATTTACCATATCTATATCATTTTTATCTAATGGCGTTAGCAGTATCTCCATATATTTAGTCCTCTTTTGTGTCTTATCGCAAATCAAAATTTAAGGCTCTGCGCTCAAAAGCTTACCGATACATCAAACGGGTAACCTTCCCCTTATTTGCGTCCCATTCAAAAGCCACAAAACAGTTAGTCTAAATGATTTATCTCTTAAACTTTGATTTTTTACGAAACGGAATAAAAAGAACAACGACATATATCAGGCAGAGCAACACCAATATATTTCCCACGTACGAGTATAAGGTACGGTGGCTGTAAATATCCACTTCTCCTCTGATCACTTCTTCCGTCTGCGGATGCGATTCTATTTTGATTCTGCCATTTGAGTCGATGACGGCCGATATTCCTGTATTGGCGCCTCGCACCATGTATCGGCCGTTTTCTACCGCGCGCAGCGCGGCATGTCCTAGATGCTCGTAAACAGCAGGGGAGTTGTCATACCAGGAATCATTGGTAAGCAGCGCCAGAAGCCCTGCTCCGTCTCTTACTGACGAAAGGGCCAAAGTCTCATATATCGAGTCAAAGCAAATGAGTCCCCCTATCATTCCGAAATCAGTGGAAAACACATTGCTGTCGGTTCCGGGCGTGAGGGAGGATTCCAGTAAATTGATTTCATCCAAAACGGGTATAACAGACTGAAGAAAAGCCGGCAGTGGCATATATTCGCCGAACGGAACCAGTCTGCGCTTGAAATAAGGCTGGCTGCCCACTGTACCATCCGGATAAAAGGCATAAATTCCGTTATATTCATCCGTTTCATCTTCATAGAAGGAGCCGACAAGGATGACCGCATTGCACTCCATAGCTGTCTCCTGTATCTGCCGCATCAAGGCCGGATACTTGTTCAAAGCAACGGGAATACATGTTTCGTTCCAGACAATCAGATCGGTTTCTCCGTCCTCCGACAGTTCCCTCGTCATACGCAGATACAGCTCCGCCGCAATGTCCACCCCGTTTTCCTCCCATTTTTTGGAGGATGATATATTGCCCTGGACAATTGCCGCCGAAATGGTTTCAACAGGCTTTTGTTCAATGTTCAAAGTAATAACACCGTATAACAGATTCCCCGAAAAAAGCGTGGCGGCGCATACAAGGCAGAGTATTTCCCGGCATCTTTTTACAGCTGCATCCTTTAACACAAACCGCTGATAGAGATAGTGCGCCAACAAAGCATTGAACAGGACCAGAAGAAAACTGATAAAATAGGAACCAAGCAGAGAGGCACTTTGAATAAGCGGTGTAAGCCGGTACTGAGAAACCGCAAGTCTGCCCCACGGCACTCCCATCCATGTCTGTGCCTGGCTCCACTCGATAAGTACCCACAGGGCGGCTATAGATAGCGGGAGAAGCAACGGCCAACGCCCCCATGCGCCCCGTTTCCGCTGCAGCCGCAGTATGCAAGGCAGAAATCCATGCGCCAGGCTGTACAGCGCAGACAATCCGAACTGAGCAAGCAAAATAAAAAATACTGAGCTCTGCGGGCTAAGGCCGGCAAAATCCATGGGATAAAGCGTATAGAAAAAAGAAAACAGCGGAAGATAATAACCGCATCCAAACAGAAATCCTATTCCAAACAGATGCCGCTTCCCGCCCTCCGGTTCGGTATATTGATACAAAGTCATAAAATAGGGAATAAGGGATATCCATGCAAGCCAAGCAGTATGGGAATACATGGCGGCAGCAGCCGTAATTGCTCCGGAAATCACTGCCCATACAGCGCCGGGCCTTAGTATTTTTCCAAAAAAGATCCGAACTCGTTCAAAAACCATATTTTACTCCTATCCGCATGATATACTCTGTCTTTCAGGTAATTAAGGTGGGCAGAGCTGGCGCGAAAGGCAAATTTTATTTGATATGCATACAGCGCCTGAATGCGATAACCTTTTTTTCTGTCTTCTCTGTTAATACCGTATTTCCCGTCTCCAAGCAGCGGGTGTCCGACGGAGGCCAAATGTGCCCGAATTTGATGCGTACGTCCGGTGATTAGCTCAACCTCCAGCAAAGACAGGGCGTTTCGCTCCTCTACAACACGGTATTTTGTTACGATGCGTTTATACTCTCCAGATCCGTTTGGCTTTTTTTCGAAAATACTTACCAAATTTTGCGCCCTGTCCTTATGTAGGTAACCAGTTATGGTATCCTGCTTTTTCTCAAAAATTCCGTGTGCTGCGCACAAATACTTTTTTTCAAGCTCCCCGTTCCGTATTTTTTCATTCAATACGCGTAGAGATGCCGCGTTTTTTGCCGCCAGTACAATACCGCCCGTATTGCGGTCGATCCTGTTGCAGAGGGCCGGGGCGAAGGAACGCTCCCCATCCGGATCATATTCACCCTTGCGATACAAATAGGCTTTGATATGGTTGATCAGTGTATCGACAGTCTCGTCCTCATCCGCATGCACAATCACACCCGGCTGCTTGTCACAAAGCAGAATGTTTTCATCCTCATAAATAACATGCAGTCTGGGCGACAGATGCAAAAAGGCGTCTCTGCCGTCCTCACGGCGAAGCAGATATTCATCCGGAAGGAAAACTTCAACTGTATCGCCCGCGGAAAGCATATAGTTCTGCTGTGTACGCTTCCGGTTTACCTTGATTTTTTTCGTCCGAATAGCCTTATATAACAACGAGGGCGGCAAAGCTCTGAGCGATTTTCGCAAATATTTATCAAGCCGTTGTCCGGCATCATTTTCTCCGATATCGAATGTCTGCATCTCAGGCTTCCTCTCCTTCTTTCCGAACTGAATGAAATGTGACGCATACAATTCCGGCTTTCTGTCATTTGAGCCTCTGTGGGCTCACCCCATAAACATGCATTATGACAATCTCAATAACTGCTTACACGGTAAAAACTCAGTTTGTTAAGTTTGAGGTGCAGGCAGTCTTTGTTTTTACGGTAATGGTATTTTGCGCCACGTATATTGTACCACGAATTCTGATACGCTGTCAACAGACGGCCATACACCTGCTTTATATTTTACACCATAATGTTTTTAAAATTTCTATAAAATAAAGCGGCGCAATCGTTAAATTGCGCCACTTGTCTGATACTTTTGGTGCTTATCTAATGCACCATTTGACAGGTCAACGAGTTATTTGTTGCCCTTCATAGCGTTTTCAGCATTCTCGATCATTTTCTTAACCATCTGACCGCCAACAGAACCAGCCTGCTTGGAGGTAAGATCGCCATTGTAACCCTGCTTCAGGTTAACGCCAACTTCGCTGGCAGCTTCCATTTTAAACTTGTCGAGAGCTTCCTTCGCCTCAGGAACCAAAGACTTGTTGCTTCTAGCCATAATTTTCAATCTCCTCTTTGTCTGTTCCGTAATACGGAATACAGAAAACATTGTATTTGAATCGTTAAAAGCGTTTTATACTGATAACGCTTTTCTCGATAACAGGAATCCATCCTTGAGATTCCGAACTTATTATGATGCGTTTGCAAAGAAATATAACTGTTAATTTTTTCTAACTTCAATTATTAAACAGCGCCAAAAGAGTATAGCAGACACATTTAGAAACATTGACGCATAGCACTGTTTTATGTTACACTATAGGTACGTTTTCATCAGACATAAATTCAGGAAGGCTGGAGGTAATATATCTTGAAATGTGAAATTGTTATTGTCGGTGCCGGACCTGCCGGAATTTTTACAGCTTATGAGGTTTTGCAGAAAGCTAAGCATCAAAAAATCATCATAGTAGAAAAGGGATTGCCCGTAGAAAAGAGAAAGTGTCCGAAGCATATTACGAAAACCTGCATGAATTGTCAGCCGTATTGCCATATTACTACAGGCTTTTCCGGTGCCGGCGCATTTTCCGACGGCAAACTGTCGCTCAGCCCTGAGGTTGGCGGACAGCTTCCAGAATTGATCGGAGAAGAGAATACGTGTGAACTGATCTCATATACGGATCATGTTTATCTTTCTTTCGGCGCCGATGAACATGTCGAAGGAATCGGTAATAACAATCAAATAAAGGAAATCCGAAGGCGGGCTATTCAGGCTGGACTAAAGCTGGTGGATTGTCCGATACGTCACCTTGGAACCGAACGCGCTCAAGATATCTATCAGAAAATCCAGACTTATCTGTTGAACAGCGGCGTTGAAATTCTGTTTGGTTATGAGTGTACAAATCTTCTGCTAAGAGATTCTTCCGCTTGCGGTATCTCCGTTCGACAGGCTGCTGCGCCTCATTCGGTTTTTGACATCATGGCGGATCATGTCGTTGTTGCTACCGGCAGGCGCGGCGCTGACTGGCTGGATAAGCTTTGTGAAACACACCATATAGCGCACCAGCCCGGTACGGTTGATATCGGCGTCAGAGTAGAGGTACGCAATGAGATCATGGAGCATGTCAATGATGTCCTATATGAATCAAAGCTGATTGGTTATCCGAAGCCCTTTAAAAACAAAGTCAGAACCTTTTGCCAAAATCCCGGAGGATTTGTAAGTCAGGAAAATTATGACAATAACCTGGCTGTTGTAAACGGCCATTCCTACAAGGAATTAAAATCGGGCAACACGAATCTGGCTATCCTGTGTTCTCACAATTTCAGAGTACCGTTTAACCAGCCGATAGCTTATGCTCAAAAAATAGGGGAACTGACCAACATGCTTGGCGCCGGACATATATTGGTTCAGAGATACGGAGATATTCTTGATGGAAAACGGACGTGGCAGCATGAGTTAAACGATTCCAATGTGAAGCCCTCCCTGCCGGACGCTGTTGCAGGCGATATCACCGCCGCTATGCCTTACCGCGCCATGTTGAATATTATCAATTTTATTCAGGCTGTCGATCATGTCGTGCCGGGCTTTGCGAGTTATGAGACCTTATTATATTCTCCGGAATTGAAATTTTATTCCAATCGTGTTCAAATGGATAAAGAACTGAACACCAGTATTGAACATTTGTATTGCCTCGGTGACTCAAGCGGATGGACACGCGGCTTGATGATGGCCTCTGCAATGGGCGTTTACATGGGACGCAGGCTCAGTCAATTGATTGCATCTGTTTAACTTCTGCTATTCTGCTATGAAAACCGTTTTTTTCCGGTTTATATCTTTTGCATTTCTTTTGCATTTTTTTGCGTACTTGATATTCGCTCCGGATGTATAATCTTTCCGAAAGGAGAGATTTGAGTGAAAGATAAAAAAGATGATGCACCTTTATACGGCGGAAAAGCGGTTGTATGCGGCAATTCTAAATTTCGGATACATATCCTTCAGCTTGTGGTATGTCTCTTTATAGCATGCTCCGTTATATTTCTTCAAATACATCAAATGAATTTACAGGATGATACGGCGCCGGCCGGACGACAGGTTTTGCTGGATGTTCCTTTCATTTGTCAGCGTGACAAATATCCGAATGCCTGCGAAAGCGTCAGCGCCGTTATGGCATTGCAATTCTATGGTATCGACATAACTGTCGAAGAATTCGTCGGTCAATATTTAACCATCGGCATCGCCCCTTACATTGATTCCGACGGCATTCGCCGCGGATGCGATCCGTGGGAAGCTTTTCCCGGAAATCCGTGTGACAAAACCGGCTGGGGATGTTATGCGCCTGTCATTGCAAAGGCGCTTAAGGCTATTCCTTTGACAGACGGTTTTCAGGTTTTGGAAATTTACGACCTTTCCGTATCCGAGCTATGCGGCCGTTATATCGACAACGGTATACCTGTTATTTTTTGGGCTACCATCGATATGCAAAAGCCCGAAGCCTCTCTTTCATGGAATATACTGGGGACAGACGATGAATTCACCTGGATAGCACCGCTACACTGTCTGCTTCTTACAGGATACGACGATATGTATTATTATTTTAACGATCCTTTGCAGAAGAAAAACTGCAGATATACAAAGGACAGCGTAGAGCTTGCCTATGCGGGAATGTACAGTCAAGCGGTCGTGCTTGTCAGACAAGATGTCACAACATGATTGTAGGAATATTTTCGAAAATGCACGCGGTTCGGAAGAAGCGTTCTGAGGAATATATGAAACCCGCCGCGAAAATTTTGCGGCGGGTTTCATATTTGCTGATATTTTGACTTCGCGTTATATTCATAACAGAACAGTTGTAACGCTAAATTATACCTTTCAAATCAAGCATGGATAACGATACATCTAATGCTCCTATCGTAAATCCTTCATTTTTATCAAAGTCTCCGTGACAATCACTGCCTGCGGTAATTCTCATATCGTTTCTTTTGCAAAAATTCTTACAAATATCCGTAATTTGTTTTGAATGTGACGGGTAATAGCATTCAATCCCTTTTATTCCGCATTCTTTCATTTCTTCTAACACTGCAGTAAAGTTCTCTGGGTTTCGTCTATACAGGTATCCCGGATGCGCCATTACCGGAATACCGCCGGCCTCTTTGACCGTTCTACAGAAATCCTGCAAACTGCATTCTCCAAAATCCGATAAATGATTAGGTGCTGAATATTTACTGAAAATAGTTTCGTTAGCTTCTTCATACGTTTTAGCAGCACCTTTTGCCACTGCATAATAAAGGTATTTCCAACCGCCTTTTTCTTTCGGATATTCAAAGTGACTGTAATCCTCAAGTGACATTTGCGGGTAATCCCTGCTCATATTAAAAACAATATATTCACACTCAATAGCTCTATGCTGTTTATTTATGAGCAATTTCATTTGCTCATTGTCTTTATCAAAATTATATGCCAGCATATGTATGCTTTCGCCGTTCCACAAAGCATTCAATTCAATACCCAACACACATTTTATATGATTGCTCAGACATATTTGAGATAATTTGCCATATGCGTCTATCGTCGCATGATCACAAACGGAAATCAAAGAAACATTTCTCTCTTTTGCAAGAGATACAATTTCTTCAGGCGAACGAGAACTGTCTGAATAGGTTGAATGAATGTGCAAATCAGCTTTCATCTATACACCTCATTCTATGCATAAATGATTTTTTATAAAATATTTTGTTTACAGCTCAATTTCCATTCCGTCAAACGCAGCGCCGTATTCGTAGGAATGATGTTTCATGGCGATCTCTTCAATGTGCGGCTCGTTCCACGGACACACATGGTTGTGAAGAATGCGCTTTGCCTTAGACCTGTTAAAACTGTCAATACATGCTGAAGGTGGAAAATGTGCTGTCTCACATATCAGCAAATCAAGCTCTTTTTCAAATGCAACGGCAGGAAAATCCACATCGGGATGGCGCAGATCTCCGGTAAATAGCAGTTTTTTCTCCTCTGCTTCTATCAAATAGTAAAAAGAGTTCGGCAAATGCTGTGTTCTGCCCGCTGTAACACGCACCGCGCCGTCATGATAAACCTCTCCCTCCTTGGCTATTGCAATGCAATGCTTCCGATCGCGGGGACCATCGGCTGTGTCTGCCCATCGAACAATCAGGTCAGCGATATCTTTATCCGGCATGACGATAACAGGGTGAGCCTCCTGATAGTGCCAATGGCACAGATCCATAAATTCGGGAAGTCCGTTTGTATGATCCCCGTGGCGGTGGGTGACGAATATGCCTCTCACAGCGTTGAAAGC
>CAKTAA010000014.1 GCA_934526185.1 uncultured Eubacteriales bacterium
ATCAGTGTTTCGGACAAGACGGGTGTGGTGGAGTTCGCCAAAGAGCTTACAGCTTTAGGGTATGAAATTCTGTCGACCGGGGGAACGGCCAAAACCCTCCGGGAAAACGGGGTTGAGGTGACCGGTGTCTCGGAAATTACAGGTTTTCCCGAATGTCTTGACGGCCGCGTGAAAACCCTGCACCCCATGATTCATGCCGGTATTCTTGCAATCCGCTCGAATCCGGAGCATATGCGGCAGCTAAATGAGCTTGGTGTCAAGCCCATTGATCTGGTGGCGATAAACCTGTATCCCTTCCGGGAAACGGTGATGCGCGACGGCGTCGAGCGCGAGGAGGTCATTGAAAACATTGACATCGGCGGACCGACGATGATCCGCGCAGCAGCGAAGAATTGGCAGGATGTGGCGGTTGTTGTCAATCCCGGCGATTACGGCAGGGTTATTGAAGAAATTCGTGCCGACGGAGCTGTGTCGCAGGAGACCAAGCTTCGCCTCGCGTACCAGGTGTTCGCGCATACCGCGCAGTATGACGCGCTTATTGCCGCCTATCTGCGCAGGGAAACGGCATCGGATATTTTTCCGGAAAATCTGACACTGACTTATGAAAAAGTACAGGACATGCGATATGGTGAAAATCCACATCAGCGCGGCGCTTTCTATAAAGAAATCGGTAAGGGGCTTGAGGGTACACTGACAGCCGCGAAGCAGCTCCACGGCAAAGAGCTGTCCTACAATAATATCAACGACGCCAACGGTGCGCTCGATTGCCTCAAGGAGTTTTCGGGTACTCCCTGTGTCGTCGCGGTCAAACATGCAAATCCGTGCGGCGTGGGCACGGCTTCCACCATATATGAAGCCTATATGCGCGCTTATGAAGCGGATCCCGTCTCGATTTTCGGCGGAATTGTGGCGGCTAACCGGGAAATTGACGGAAAAACGGCGGAGGAGCTGTCTAAAATCTTTCTGGAAATCATCATTGCGCCGTCGTTTACCGATGAGGCTTTTGAAATCCTGTCGAAAAAGAAAAACATACGTCTACTGGCCCTGCCGGATATTGAGAAACGCAACTGCCGGGAGATGCTGGATATGAAAAAGGTGGCCGGAGGGCTGCTCGTACAGGAGCTTGACACGGAGCTGTACGAGGAGGACAAGCTGACGGTCGTGACAGAGAAGAAACCGACAGCAGAGGAAATGCGTGATTTGTGCTTTGGCATGAAGGTCGTCAAGCACACGAAATCCAACGGCATTGTATTGGCAAAGAACGAAGCAACATGCGGCGTGGGCCCCGGTCAGACGAACCGCATCACTGCTCTGGAGCTTGCTATAAAGTATGCAGCAGACAAGGCAAAGGGATCCGTCATGGCATCGGATGCTTTCTTCCCGTTCAGCGACTGTGTGGAGGCAGCGGCCAAGGCCGGTATCACAGCGATCATTCAGCCGGGCGGATCCATACGAGATCAGGAATCGATTGATGCCTGCAACCGGTACGGTATTGCCATGGTATTCACCGGCACGCGCCATTTCAAGCATTGATTAAGTTATCATAATAATCGGCCGCCTCTCATATAAATGAAGCAGAAAATCCCCTGCACGCCGCGGCAGCTTAGCCGGAAAACGCAGGCGTTACTTCATGATAAGAGAGGCGGTATTGTTTATGTCGCTGAAATCCCTGAAAATAAGAATGTGCAATCAGATACATGCATCGCTCGGTAAATCGAAGCCGTGGGTTTTTTATCTATGCGTCATTCTGGCGGTACTTTCCGGTGTGCTCGGCGTTTTTTTCTCATATGAAAAAAGTATAGCAGCCGCTCTGGTGCTGCCAAAGCTCTGCATGCCGCTGCTTCTCATCTTTTTGATAGATACGGCAATGCTTCTTTTGGTGGGGGCGGCAATGGGAATCATATGGTCCAACTGCGTTCGGGCGAAAGAGACGCTGAAATATAAAACAGTGATTCTTACCATCTGCATGCTGCTGTTTGTATTTATCCGCGCTCCGCTTCTGTTCGCTACGGCAAACTGTTTTTTGCTCTTCGTCGCCTGCGCTGCAGTTTTAGCGCTGTCTGCCGGCGCGGCGCTGCTTTGCGCTAAAATCGATGCGTTTGCCGCAAAGCTGATGCTGCTATTCGCCATATGGTCTGCTTATCTGTTTTTTGTCTCCTTTGGCTTGCTGATTCTGAACTGAATTTTTTGATATAAGGATGTCACAGGGGGCACTGGAAATTAGCGTTAGAAATTTATTTCTTTTTCAGCCTATTGACTTTTTATGGATCTCCTGTTATAATGAAAACATAAATTACAAAATCAAAGGAGAGCCTCGTTATGAAAACTGTAGAAATTCGTCTTTCCACTATAGAGGATGTCCGCAATTTTGTCAATACCGTTACCAAATATGACATTGATATTGATTTGTCCTCTGGCAGATATATAGTTGACGCAAAATCCATTATGGGTATCTTCAGTCTGGATCTGCTGAAGCCGATTACCATGACCGCCCACGCGGACGACTGCGATGCGCTGATGGAGGACATCAAACCCTTTCTTATTTGAGTTTTGACAGTACAGATAGCATTACGCTGCGGCTTAAGATAGAAGAACCGAGTGCGCAGACATGTTTTTACGCACTGAACGGCAAAAGTTTCTTCTGTTGAATGAATAGGTTTTTTTGTTTTCGGTACAGATTGTTGGCGCTTTACTGGTTTTAAATTTAAATAAATGTTTTAGAAGTCATTCAGGCGAAAAAGCCGAATGACTTTTTGTTTGGTTGTAGAAAACTTAAGAGGCGAATCAAAAGGATATTTGCTTTTCATTGGACCGGAGATGATCAGAAGCATCATTTCAGCGTGGAGAAAGCGGGTACGGGCCGGTATTCGGGAAAAAGCAGACACAAATAAAATTTTATGCGGCATATTGTTGCTCATTCAAGAAAAATTCATATGTTTTTGCTACAATAGAAATAAGCATTGGAATAAAGTGAAAAAGTACGATGAAAATTGTTGATAAGAAAGGATTTGCCGGTTGGCAATGGGGAAATGTTATGCAGAAATTACATAAACTAAATACATTTAAAGGGGTGGAGGGGCCAGTTCTGACCATTGTAATGGATGGCATCGGACTTGCGCCTGAAACAGAGGCAAACGCCGTTTACGAAGCTTATACCCCTACACTGGACAGACTGATGCGCGATTACCCGATGCTCAAATTGAAAGCCCATGGAACAGCGGTGGGACTGCCTACAGACGACGACATGGGCAACAGCGAGGTGGGCCATAATGCGTTGGGGGCTGGACAGGTATTCAGCCAGGGAGCGAAGCTGGTATCCGAATCTATTGAAAACGGTAAAATGTTCGCATCTGACACATGGAAGGCGCTTGTGGAGAATGTGAAGGCAAACCATTCAACAATGCACTTTCTCGGCCTGTTTTCAGACGGGAATGTACATTCACATATCGACCACCTGAAGGCCATGCTGATCCGCGCAAAGCAGGAGGGAGTTCTGCGTGTGCGGATACATATTTTGCTTGACGGCCGTGATGTGGGGGAAACCTCTGCGCTTCAGTATGTTGAACCCTTTGAGGAATTCCTCAGTGAATTAAGAGGGGCAGAATTTGATGTACGGATTGCGTCGGGTGGCGGCCGAATGACAATCACCATGGACAGATATGAGGCAAACTGGAGCATGGTAGAGCTGGGCTGGCGGACACATGTATTGGGAGAGGGGAGGCAGTTTGCATCGGCTGCCGAAGCCATCGAAACGTACCGGGCGGAAACAAAGGTGATCGATCAGGATCTGCCGCCGTTTGTCATAGCGGAGGACGGCAGAGCCGTCGGCACTGTCGAAGACGGCGACAGCGTGATTTTCTTCAATTTCCGCGGAGATCGTGCGATGGAAATATCACGTGCCTTTGACGAGGAAAGTTTTACAAAATTCGACCGGAAAAGATATCCGAGCGTGATGTACGCCGGTATGCTGGAATATGACGGCGACCTGCATATTCCGAGCCGCTTCCTTGTGAACCCGCCTGAAATTACAGAGACGATGGGCGAATACCTCGCTTTGACGGGAGTCACACAGCTCGCTATATCGGAGACACAGAAATACGGCCATGTTACATATTTCTGGAACGGCAACCGAAGCGGAAAGTTTGATAAAAAAACGGAAACCTATATTGAGATCCCGTCGGATGTGATTCCTTTTGAGCAGCGTCCCTGGATGCAGTGCGCACAGATTACAGACCGCCTGATTTCTGAGCTGAAAACCGGTGCTCACCGATACTGCCGCGTCAACTTCCCGAACGGCGACATGGTCGGTCACACGGGCAATTTTGCTGCCACGCGCATCAGCGTAGAGGCGCTTGATTTGCAGCTGGCGCGGATTCTTGCGGTGATTGACGCGCTGCACGGTGTTGCTATTATTACGGCGGATCACGGAAATGCCGACGAGATGTACGAGACAGATAAGAACGGCAATCCGAAACGGAACAAGGACGGATCGCTGAAGGCGAAAACCAGCCATACGCTCAATCCGGTACCCTGTATCCTTTATGATAATTATTACAGGAATGCGTATACAGTTAAGAGCGGGGAGGAAAGGTTTGGTCTTTCTAACGTGGCGGCAACTGCGGTGAACCTGCTCGGATATGCGGCTCCTGATATCTGGGACGAATCTATGATAGTGATTGACTGAGCGAGAGCAGTAATGGTGCGGCTGTGCTGCAGGGCAAATGCGCTTGACGCAGGCAAATGAGAAAGAAAAATTGATTTTATCTGCCTTTGCTAACTTTTTCTACAAGTGCGCAAAGCTCTGTTAAATTGTAGAAATTGCCGTCCGGCACCGCCTGCCCTGCTCTTAAGAGCAAACGATATCAGAAAGATATGGCCGTAAAAATGAATCTCGAGATACGAAAAGCCGTTCAGGATGATGCCTTAGCAATAAGTTTGCATGACAACTGGTGTCCTGAAAAAATAATAATCGAAAAAATAGAAAAAGGCGAAATATTTGTTGTTTATAACGGTGACATTTTTGCCGGCTGGCTGCGCTATGGTTTTTTCTGGGACAACACGCCTTTCCTGTATATGCTTCACTTACTTTCGGAATACCGTGGTAAGGGTATAGGAAAAAGGCTTGTCGTATATTGGGAAGCTGAGATGAAAAAAGCCGGCTACAATATCCTTTTGACCTCGACTGCCCAGACTGAAACAGCACAGCATTTTTACGAGAAACTGGGCTATAGGGCTATCGGTAGCTTCACATTGGAAAACGAACCTATGGAAATTCTGTTTTCAAAGAAAATATAGCCAAAGAGGAAAGTATGCGCTGAAAGTTAATTGAGAGCTCTCCTGGTATTGTTCGGTAAAGATTGCCGATGACACCATTGGAAATTTTTATTTGGGAGAAATGCATTCACACCTGTCTGAATACAGTATTTTAATGATAGAATTATTTTTTGAAAAGAAAGGGAAGGAGAGCCGTGTGATCGTTTCGGAAAAACGGATGCGGCCGTCTGATTATGAAAGAGAGAATCACTGCAGGAATACTCTGTCTGCTTCTGATTATTGCGGGCGCCGGATGTTCCGAAGCGGAACCGTCCGGCGGTACACCTGAAACAGGAACGCCGAAAACTGATACGCCCATAACTTTGTCGCCGGCCGATACCACAGCCGAAATTCCGGATGTGCCGGAGGACCTCCGTCTGTCGTTTGTGGCGGCGGGAGACAACGTGATACATCCCGGTATTTACATGGATGCGGCAGACCGTGCCGCCGGAACGGATGAGGCGTATGATTTTAAACCGATGTACAGGGAAATCGCTGAGAGGATAGCTGCGGCAGATATCGCATTTATCAATCAGGAAACGCTGATGGCCGGCGAGTCCTACGGATATTCGGGATATCCGCTTTTCAATTCCCCGCAGCAGCTCGGAGAAGACCTGGAAGAGCTTGGATTTGATATCGTCAACATCGCTAACAATCATATGCTGGATAAGCGGACGGACGGTCTGGCCTCTACCATACAATTCTGGAAGAGCAGAAACATCACGATGATCGGCGGATATGAAACGGCTGATGACTATGACAGGATACGTGTCATAGAACGCGAAGGAATAAAAATTGCGCTTTTGTCCTACACCTATGGAACCAATTCACTGACGCTTCCTGCGTCCTCGCCGATGGTAATTCCCTATCTGAACGATGAGGACATAATACGGCAGACAGCGCTGGCGCGTGAAAAGGCGGATTTGGTTTTTGTTTCTGTACATTGGGGAGAGGAGAATCTGTTTACCACAGTGACAGAGCAGGAGCACTATGCTCAGCTTATGGCAGACTGCGGTGTTGATGTGATCATTGGGCACCATCCACACGTAATACAGAAAATTGACTGGCTTGACGGTAAGGATGGCAGCCAAACACTCTGCATTTATTCCCTTGGGAATTTGCTATCCATGATGGCGAAAGGCTATAACATGCTCGGCGGCCTCATGACATTCGACATTGTCAGAGAAAACGGTGACTGTTCCATTGAAAATCCGGTATTTTTGCCGACTGTTTTCCATTATGACCAACGCTTCCGCGAGACATGCGTCTATTATCTTGAGGATTATACCGAGGAGCTTGCTTCGCAGCACGGTGTTCAGCGGTATGGAAATACCCTATCACTGTCGGATCTGAAACAATACCTGACGCGGTATATAGACGCCGCTTTTTTGCCTGAGTTGTATAACTGAAACAAGGTGTCCCCGTCACAAATTGCGGCGGGGACGTTTGTTTATTAATCTGCTTTAGGTATAAGGTCAGGGATAAGCAGAGCGGTGCGAACTTTTGAAAAACCATACACAGTCAGCTTTATTTCTATACCCTACATTGCAAAGAAAGGAAATTTTCGAGCTTTAAAGGCAGGGAAATTGATATGAACGAAGCGTTTGAACGATGGCTGAAAAAACAATATAAAATTCCTAGACAGGCAGTTTCCCTTTCAGAGGGACCTGTTTATGGAATAAAAAGCGCGGAGGCTGCCGAGCGGCATCTGAGCGCCGTCATACCTGTTTCCTTCGGCATATGGGGAGATGTATGCCTGATATCTTGTTATGAGGAATTGCTGCCGCTTATGCGCCGGTATGTAGAAACGGGAAGAGAATTCATGTTTGAGGATGCTTCGCTCGCATGGCTGAATGAACAGCTCATTCCTCATCTTGAAGCGCGCGGCTATGAGCCGTCGAGGTATTGGAGCAAATGGGGTTATACCTGTTTGGCCGACGATTCCAAACAGATCCGAAGGGATATTCTGCGTCGGGATACGGTTCGAATAAAAAACGCGGGCGGTCTTCTGCCGTACCGGAATAGAACGACATACCAGATAGATGAGGTACTGCATGAAGGCCGAATGTTATATGCAACTGTTGAGCACCGCACCCTCCTTTCGGTGGCGGTAACGCATGCAGGAAAGCGGACGCCGGGGGCGGTGGAAATCGGAGTTGAGACAGCGCCTGAGGCGCGAGGGCGGGGATTGGCCGCGGCTAATACAGCCGCTTTGGCACTTGCGCTGCTGGAGAATGGGGAGACTGTTATCTATCAATGCAACCGCTACAACACCGCTTCGCTGAAAACAGCTCTGAAAGCGGGCTTTCGGATAGAGGGGAGATTTTTTCATTATGTAGCGCATTTGCAATTGTAGCTACGCGCTTTTATCCGGTACGGCTGACCATTTCTGCAGCATGTAATTTAGCGGCTGGAATTCTATTTTTGTTAACAAAATATTAGGAAAAAGATGACAAAAAGGGAGTGTATTTGCGATATAATATTCTGTAAAGTATTTTATTTTGCATGAATGCTTTGTCAGACTTTCCTTCACAGAATTCTTTTGAATAAACAGATAATTCACATGGGAAATGCTGGATACAAATTTATATCAGACGATAGATAAAATGACAAAGAAAGGACGGACACGCCGGCACGGCATGTCTGGAGAGGCAAGCGCAATGTTGAATATTTCAGTGACACGGACAGAACATCCGAAACAGAAACCGGACGAAAACCAGCTCGGTTTTGGCAAGTATTTTACGGATCATATGTTTTTGATGAACTATACAGAGGGAAAGGGGTGGCACGATGCGAGAATTGTACCGTATCAGCCGCTGTCTCTTGAACCATCGGCTATGGTTTTCCATTATGCTCAGGAAATGTTCGAGGGCATGAAAGCGTATCTTAGCGACAAGGGCGAAATTTTACTGTTCCGTCCAAATAAAAATATTGAGCGGATGAATCATACCAATGAGAGAATGTGTATTCCGCAGATCGATCCGACTGATGCCCTGCAGGCTATTTCCGAAACGGTTCTTATGGATAAAGACTGGATTCCGAAAAAAGAGGGCACGTCACTTTATATCCGACCGTTTATTATAGCAACGGATGAACATCTCGGCGTTCACCCGTCCTCCACGTATTTGTTCTGCATTATCCTGTCTCCGGTGGGCGCGTATTATCCTGAGGGCATTAATCCTGTTAAAATCTATATTGAAACAGAATACGTGCGCGCTGTGAAAGGCGGTACCGGGTTTGCAAAGGTCGGCGGAAATTACGCTGCGTCTCTGAAAGGTCAGGAAAAGGCAAACCGCCTCGGATATGCGCAGGTGCTTTGGCTGGACGGCATTCACAGAAAATATATAGACGAAGTGGGCGCAATGAACGTATTTTTCGTGATCGGGGACGAGATCGTCACCCCTGCGCTGGAAGAAGGAAATATCCTTCCCGGCGTGACGCGTGCCTCCTGTATTGAGCTGCTGAAGAGCTGGGGGATGAAGGTAAGCGAGCGCAAACTGTCCATCGACGAAATCATTGAAGCTAATAAAAACGGACAGTTGAAGGAGGCCTTTGGAACTGGAACAGCAGCCGTAATATCTCCGATCGGCGAGTTAAATGACGACGGAAATATTATGATACTGAACGGCGGAAAAATCGGAGAAATTTCTCAGAAGCTGTATGATACCTTGACAGGAATCCAGTGGGGACGCCTGGAGGACGGCTTTGGCTGGACTGTGAAAATCGGCTGAATACTGAAGGCGGCGCTCATGCGGAACGGAACAAAAATCCGCCGTATGAGTGCTTTTTTCAATATTGAAATCTATCTGAGGCAAGGGAACAGAAGCCGGTAACCCAGAAGGGATTTATCCGCTCACAGGTTTAGACGGCGCCTGTCTTTTGATCGGGAGCCATCTTGAATTTCGCTTTATGAAGGAGAAACAGCACAGTGGAGAACAAACGGGCGCTTTACTCAGTGTCTTTAAGGGAGGACGGGCGGACGGTAAAGGAATATCTGCGCGACGTTCTTCGGCTGTCGGGAAGGTGCCTGATCCGTCTGAAACAGACGGAAAACGGCATACTGCTCAATGGTCAAAGAGTTACGGTGCGGGCGGTACTGCATACGGGAGATATCCTTTCGCTTGCTCTGTATGACTGTGAGGCTTCGCAGAATATCAAACCGGTCCGCATGCCTCTTACAATACTTTTTGAGGATGAGGACCTTATCTGTATTGATAAGCCGCCGAATTTACCGACGCATCCCTCTCACGGACATCTTGAGGATACCGTGGCAAACGGTGTCGCGCAGCTTTTTGCCGAGCGCGGGGAGCCTTTTGTATTTCGCTGTGCCGGCCGGTTGGACCGTGACACAAGCGGTGTGCTGCTGCTGGCAAAAAATCAGCGGACGGCCGGAGCGCTGTACCGGCTGCATAATGAACGCCGCGTTGAAAAAGACTATCTTGCACTTCTCGACGGCGTTCCAAGTCCGCCTCAGGGAGAAATTGTCTCCGGCATTCAGAGAAAAACGGACAGCATGATTACAAGGGAGACGACGGAAACAGGCGGTGCTTCGGCTCACACGCTTTATGAGCTGTTAGGGTGCGCGGAAACGGAAAGCGGTCGGATATCTGCTGTCCGTGCCAATCCGCTGACAGGCCGTACACATCAGCTCCGCGTCCATTTTGCATCGCGTGGCGTACCGATTGTAGGAGACACGCTGTACGGAAATCCTGATACCTCCTGTATCATTGGCCGTCAGGCCCTGCATGCATGGCGTCTGCGTCTGCCGCATCCTACAAGAAGCGAAATTCTTACCTTGAATGCACCGATTCCTGAGGATATGAAGAAGCTGTGCTGTGCTTGCGGCATAACGTCCGATGTATGGAACGGTGAATAATCTGCGGCAGCTCGGTAATAAATAAAGAAGCTGCGTTTTCCGTATGAAACGCAGCTGGCAAAGAGGCAGCGCGCCATGCCGTTGCTGTATTTCATACGGTTTGCAGAAAAGCGAAAGGCAGGTCAAAATATGAAAAAAATATGGATGGGATTTCAGCGGTACACCACGAAAACAGCACGAATTGCTGCCATTGTTCTGATCATTTCCGTGGCTGTTCATGTGGGCGCTGTCTGTTCCGAGACGTTTGCGGATCTCATCAGCCGGACGGCGGGGGCGTTTTTACGCCGTCTTTTGGCAACTCTGACCGGCTGGATACCGTTTTCGCTTGCCGAATTGTTTTTTCTGTCGCTGCCGGTTCTCTTTGTTTTTCTTTATCTGCTTGCGCTGCGCCGCATGGACGGAGGAAAAAAACAAACGATTCGGTTTCTGACGTCTTTTGCTTCTATTCCGGTGTTTTTGTACGGTACGTTCGTGTTTGGATTTTTGACAGCGTATCACGGGGTAGACATTGCGGATAAAGTTGGCCTTACGCAGACGGATGTTCGCACGGAGGACTTCAAAGAGACGATGTCGTGGCTGATAGAAGAAGCAAATGTGCTGAGCGATGAAATCGATTATCAGTTCGGCTCGTTTTCCGTTATGCCGTTCAGCCTGGAAGAGCTCAATGTACAGCTCATGACGGATTACGACCGATTTTGCGAGGCATATCCTGCATTTCAAAGCTATCACTCGCGTATTAAGCCTGTGGCATTGAGCAAAGCGCTGACATATACGCACATTGCCGGAATTTATACATTCTTTACCGGCGAATCCAATTTAAACTTGAATTTCCCGGATTATACACTGCCGTATACGGCAGCACACGAGTTGGCGCACCAAAGAGGCGTTGCACGCGAGGATGAGGCAAATTTTACGGCGTTTCTGGTTTGCATCAACAGTGACAGCCCCTATATTCGGTATTGCGGGTACGTGAACATGATTGAATATCTTGCGGGACCGCTGTATGAGGCCGACGCAGCCGGATATGACGCACTGATGAGCGGACTTGATATGAAATTGGCATATGAACTGCAGTCCTATCAGGAGTTTTTTGAACCGTATCAGGATAATATAGCGGCGGAAATCAGCGGTACAATCAATGATACGTATCTGAAGGTGCAGGGGCAGAGCGAAGGCTCGGCAAGCTACGGTCTTGTAGCGGATCTTGCAGTTGCGTATTACCTTTCCTGTGTAAAAGGTTAAGGATTTTATAGAGCTCAGACTTTGACTTGAATGATGCACAATTTTCGTAGAGTTGGCATATGATGAAAAATGAAAGCGGATCTTTTGCCAAAAAACGACTCAAAACCGACAGGGGAATTCCTTTATGGACGGATATAAGTAAAAAAACAATGAATATACAATGAAAAATTATGGATAACCCTTTCCTGATTCCGGAAAAGGTGGTATACTATTCCATGGATCTTAGAAATGCAAAATAGCTGGAAAATATTTATCAAATTACGAAAATCCTACCAAAGATCAGATAGATAGAATAGTTGTTACATAAATGGGAAAACATGAAAACATAACGATAGAGCAATGAGAATGCGCCGGCGCATTGTCAGAAGGGACTGTGCGGCCATTTTTGCTCGGAACCGAAAGGTGCTGCTATGGATAAAATTATCATAAACGGCGGCAAACCCCTGATGGGAACTGTAGAAATCAGCGGCATGAAGAATGCGGCTGTCGCGGTTATTTTGTCGACGCTGTTAATAGACGACACATGTGTCCTTGAAAACATACCGGATATCAGCGATGTAACGCTGTCTCTGGAAATACTCCGCAGTATGGGAGCGGAGATCAGACGTCTCAACCGTAATACCGTAGAAATCAATGCAAAGCACGCAATTTGCGGAAGTGCTCCGTATGCACTTGTCAGAAAAATGAGAGCCTCCTATTATGTATTGGGAGCTGAACTCGGACGTTTTGGCCGCGCCAGCGCGGGCTTTCCCGGCGGCTGCGATTTCGGAGTGCGGCCGATTGACCAGCATATCAAGGGATTTGAAGCACTTGGAGCTGCAGTCAATGTAGAAAATGGCCGCATAGAGGCGGTTGCGCCGCGCGGATTGTATGGAAACCAAATTTATTTTGACGTTGTGTCGGTCGGCGCGACAATGAATGTCATAATGGCTGCTGTGTGCGCAAAGGGCATGACGGTGATAGAAAATGCCGCGCGTGAGCCCCATATTGTTGATCTTGCCAACTTTCTCAATGCCTGCGGCGCACGCATAACCGGTGCCGGAACGGACGTGATAAAAATTAAGGGCGTGGAGAAGCTTCACGGCTGCACCTACGCAATTATTCCCGATATGATCGAGGCGGGAACCTTTATGATTGCAGCGGCAGCGACGCAGGGGGTACTCCGGATCAACAATGTGATACCCAAGCACTTGGAATCCATTTCAGCCAAACTTGAGGAAATGGGTGTTGAAATTGAGGAGCTGGACGACGCCGTCATCGTGTCTCGGCATGAAAAGCTATCGCGTGTGAACATCAAAACGCTGCCGTATCCGGGCTTTCCTTCGGATGTCCATCCGCAGATATGCGTTCTGCTCTGTTTGGCGGAAGGTGTCAGTTACTTGTCCGAGGGTGTATGGGATAACCGTTTCCGATATGTCGAAGAGCTCAAAAGAATGGGCGCCAACATCAAAGTAGACGGAAAAATGGCAATAATCGAGGGGGGAACCCCATTGTCGGCCGCACCGGTGCGCGCGGTAGATCTCCGCGCGGGAGTGGCTATGATTATAGCGGGACTGACAGCGGAAGGTCAGACGGAAATTGACGATATATATCATATAGAACGCGGCTATGACAATATTGTCGGAAAATTGAGAAGTGTCGGCGCGGATATCAAGAAGATATCAATACCGGATACCTATGTGTATGATAAGGCCAATTAAAGGGCTTGTAGCCGGGAATGCGGAAGCAAAGGAGATGGGAAACGAAAAGACGTAATATCACAAAAAAAGCGAAAGGATGGCGCTGAAGTGATGAAAAAAGAATTGCTGCAAGGGACGTACCTGATGTATCAGGGAAAACCGTTGGTGCGCGAAAAAAATGCGTATTGTTACGGAGATATGCAGGATAAGGCTGTGCTGTTTCTGTTGGTGCTGACAAATAAGGAAGTGGACGGAAGGGAACTGCCGGATCGGGTGTTGATTCAATTACTGAGTACAGATCCCAAATTAGATAACGCGCATAAATTACTGAAGCAGGGAGAAAAAAACGGGCTCTATCAGGCGCTGGACACCGGGTTGGTTTGGCTGAAAAAAGAACTGACCGCATAGAATTCAGCGGTAATTTGACAGAAAACTTTCAAGAATAGAAATAGCTATAAGAAATTAATGTAACATAAATTATGAAAAAGAGAAGCCAGCCTGCAAAGGGTGGCTTCTTTTTCTATCGAACGACGATTTCTGCAAGTTCTGTATTTTGTAAACGTACATATGCCTGCCTGCATTTTGTTTCCAACGAAGAATACGCTTATCCTATTCAGCAGAACAGAGTTGCTTTTCAAAGGTATAGACCGTCTGTTCTGCGCATGCCCCGGTTTTGATTTCAGTTACTGTATATCCGCATTTGAAATATAAATTTTGCGCAGGGAGATTGTCACCTGTGGTGTGTATTCCTATTTTAGAAAAACCTTTTGAGCGAATATAGCTTTCCGCAAATTGAACAGCATATGTTCCGACTCCTCTGCGCTGCATTGACGGCTCGACAGCAAGCATACTGATCCATGCTATGTCCTGATTTTGTAATCCATTGATTTTCAACCATGCCGCCGGGATTGCACCTTTATGTATCAAAAAGTGTTCTTCGTCCGGATCGTCGGCAGAAAGAAGATTTTTCCATTCGTCAAGGTGAATGCTGCTGCCATGTAAAGCATCCATGTTCCGATTGTATAAATTACAGACGATTTCAGCGGAATCTATTGATGCATCAACCGTTATATATCTATCTATAGATTTCGTATATATCGGTTTTTTATCGTTGGGATCAATTTTTCCGCTATCTTGGAACCCCATTGCCGTCCAAAACGGAACACCTGTTACAGAATCGGGACAGAGATACATCTTTTTTGCACCGTCTTTTTCGAGAACATTTTGAATATGTTCATAAAATTTTCTGCCATATCCCTTTCTGCGGCATTCGGGCTTAATGTAAAAGCCCGATATTGTACCATACCCCGGACTGTCAAGCAGTCCGTAAACTGTGCCAAGATCAATTGCAAACATGGCAATTCCGATGACTTCGCTTTTTATAACAGCAATCACAAAGTGCATATTTTTTCTGCTGCCTTGAATATTGATTCTCTTTTGCAAACCCGAAATTATCTCATCATTGCTCTGTACTGTTCCATCGTTGTTATTCACATCGTTAATGAAGGGGATCCAAACACTTTTTGCTTGCTCAAAAAGTTCATCGTCGTTATTTTGTATTTGAATAAATTTCAACTCTTTCATTGTGTTACCTCTTTCCTGTAATTTTGAATATAAAAACCGCCCCTGATAAAATCAGAGGCGACATTGTATATCCGCGTGAAAAGGGCAAACGAACCGGCTAAACTTTTTCGGCGGACAAAACGGCATTTGATTTTATCAGTAAAAATCCTGTCATTTTGTCCACCTCGCTTTCCCATTGAAGATGATTCTATTCTATTTCATAAGAGCGCTTTTGTCAAGCCTTTCGATGGTAATTGAGACTATTGCTTTTTGAAAATATCTGTCATATCGCCGGCAGCATATAGTCTGCGGCAGTCCTCGGTATCCGTTAAATTTCCGTTTTCATCCGTGAACTGGAGGAGCAGTGGCTTAGTTACAGTAAGACCGACATTTCCTCCCTTTTTTCCCTCTGCGAGAACGAGACAGGGCGGATGCTCGGCTGTAGGATGAACAAAGGTAAGGCGTTTAGGTTCGAGTCCGGCTGCCTGCATGGCACTGAAAAGATCGGCAAGACGTTCAGGACGGTAGACCACATAGAAGATGCCTCCGTATTTCAACAGACGGGAGGCTGCCAGACAAAAGTCCTCAATCGTTCCGCAGATTTCCTGACGCGCCATACGGTTTTCAGGATTGGCGGAAGGAACGCCGCCGCCTGCCTTCATGTACGGAGGATTGGAAAAAACCACATCCGCAGGTTTCTCAAGATCGTTCTGCCGAAGCCGGCGAATATCGGCGTGTATGGGAAATATGACATTTTGAAAATGATTTATCGAAACATTCCGTTCAATGATGGAAACATAATCCTTTTGCACCTCAACAGCATAGATAGAGGCAAAGCGCTTTCTTGCCGCACAGAGGAGCGGAATCACGCCGGTGCCGCTGCCGAGGTCGACGGCAATTCCACTGCCGTTTCCGCGTATCATGGCGGAAAGCAAATAGGCGTCTGTACCGAAGCGCAAACCGGTCTCTTTATAGATCAAGGTAATATTTTCGTTAATTTGCTGTTTGCTTTCAGGTGTGTTCGTTTTTTTATGCGTCATATTTCCATCCTATCTCTGTTGATATAATGAATCAGGCCAAATGAGGCGGGCGTATCGGTGAGGAGAATGCTGTCTTACTGAACCGCCGTACAGCGTAATTTCCGCTCATGCTGAAACAAAAAGCTGCCGCACACTTATGCAGCAGCTTTCTGTAATAACGTTTTTTCAGTCAGCCTGAGGAGCGTCTACAGGGCAAACGCTGGCGCATGTACCGCAATCAATGCATTCGTCTGCATCAATCACATATTTTCCGTCCTTTTCTGAGATACAGCTAACAGGACATTCGCTCTCGCAGGAGCCGCAAGCGATGCAATCGTCGGAAATTTTGTATGCCATTCCAATTCACCTCCAAACTCTCAATTGTCGGAAGCAAAACAGGCACTTCCGATTTACAGCTAATATTGTAGCACAAAAATCAAAAATGTCAATGTTTTTCTGAAACAAAATATAAAAGGAAAGATGAATATCAGCGGTAGGCAATTTATGAATAAACTGCGTGGGATTTTGGCAGCTTATAAAATATTATTCCATGGAAATTATTTCAATATTGCCAACGAAATGGCTGCTGCCGTCTGCTGCAATTGAAGTACACATTGAAGATTAAAATTTTATATAAAATCAAATATGAAATCCAGTATTCGCAACGATGGGCGGTGCTTAATAGCTGAAAATCAAATACGATTCTTAAAAAATGTCCATTGTATGAGATTTCGGTCATATTCTATGGATGTATAAATTTCAATCGACAAACGGATACTATCAGCGGCGCGAAATGATGCGAATAGATGTAAAAATTGAGCGCATTTCGGTATTATTTAGGTGTGAAAATGTAAATCTGTACAGAAGCAATTCAAAATTCCGATGTTGGATAGAAATGAAAGATTTATAAAAGCGGAGAAAGGGAAGCTTTGACCACTCAAGGCTATGGTTGTGAATATGAACGAAAGAGAAATAAAAGCATTTTTTTTTAAACCTGAGGATGCACAGCGCGCCAAAAGGGAAACAGAACCCTTTTTGCTTGACAGCACGTTGGAGGAAATTGAAGAAGATAGCAATTTTATGACAGAAATTATGGCGGACAGCTATGCCTATCACGATACGGGAGATGTCGCGAAGCCGCATAACCTGCCCAACGAAGTGTATTACCAGTATTTATCGCCGTTTTTTATGTTCCCTGTGCTGGAGGATTCCTCACAGCTTGCCGCAGAGGTATCATATAACGGAATGCCGGACAACACAGTCTGGTGCCTGACATTGACGGTCAAAAAAAAGGATGCTGAATCGGTACTTGCCAAGCTGCGTGAGTGCGGCGCGGAGAGAATCCTTGAAAAAAAACGAAATTAATGGAAAAATTGCTTGCTTGCCATTGAAAAATGATAAAGGATATGGTACAATACTTTGGTATATATTCAATGATATGAATGTAAAGGAATGAGTGCAATGCAGGCAGTACAAACTATGACGGAAGAAATTCGGGCATATAAAAAGGAAAAAAATGTTCTGATACTGGCTCATTATTATCAGAATTTAGAGGTACAGAAAATAGCAGATTTTGTCGGAGATTCCTTTGAGCTTGCCAAGCGGGCAAAAGCGGCGGCACAGGAAACGGTTGTGTTCTGCGGAGTTCGGTTCATGGCGGAAAGCGCAAAAATACTGAATCCGGAGAAAAAGGTTCTGCTTCCTGTCCCGCATGCCGGATGCCCGATGGCGGATATGATAGATGCGGAAACCGTGCAAGCATACAGACAGACATATCCGGATGCCGCGGTAGTGTGTTATGTCAACTCGTCGGCGGAAACCAAGGCTGTCAGCGATATCTGCTGCACATCGTCAAATGCGGTGCGTGTGGTGAAAAGTCTGCCGCAGAAGCGCATCATCTTTGTGCCGGATAAAAATCTCGGCGCTTATGTCGCCGGCTTTGTTCCGGAAAAGGAAATCATCTGTCACAGCGGCTTCTGCCCGATTCATAAAAATATAACGGTTACAGAAGTGCAAAAGGCAATGCGGGAGCATCCCAATGCACTTCTGGCATGCCATCCCGAATGCGAAAACGAGGTGCTTGAGCTTGCCGATTTTGTCGGCAGTACGTCAGAAATATTGAAATTTGCAAGAACCTCCGAGCACAAAGAATTTATCATAGGAACAGAGCGCGGCGTGTGTGACAGGCTAAACGAAGAAGAGCCTGACAAGCATTTTTATCTGCTTTCGCCTCAGCTTGTCTGTCCGAATATGAAAAAAACAGAGCTTTCCGATGTGCTGCATGTACTTCGGACCGGCGAAAACGAAATCATAATGACCGAGGAAGAGATTCGCGCTGCATATGCACCGCTGGCGCGAATGGTTGAAATTCCGTGAAGCTGTTCCGAGGTCATACATATCGTACCGTCTGCGTTGAACGCGTGCTCCGCTTAACGCAATATTTCCTATCACTACGGATATTTTCTACATGACTCCTCACTGAGATTCTTCAGAATTTGACGGAACCATTTGAAATTATTACAGAGGAAACTATGTGCTGTACGAATGTATGATAAAGGCCAAACACGATTTGATTAAAAGCGGAAAACTGATCGAATTATAAAAACGACATAGTTTTCTTTTTAGTAATTTTGCTTTGCATCCTTCACAGGATACCCATAAAATATCCTGAATACGAAAACATAAAGGAGTTGCGGCCATATAGCAGTGAAAAAGGCGGAAGGTTTCATTGGTCATGTGCAGTTAGCGTTGTTTCATTTAGATATTTCATCGTGCAGGGAACAAAATTTCAAATGCTGACGGAACAAATGATTTGGTTAAAAGATTGACGAAGCCGAATTTCAATCCGCTTTCAAAAGCATTTTGAATACATATGGATGATTTACTTGAGTACATAAGAACATTCATTCGGAAATAAAAAGTGTTCGGAAAAAACGCGTGAGAAGAAAGCAGCGGCTGACCTATTCCGAATCTATGAAAGGACTGACGATTCATGCGGCGGTATTTGTTACAGGAGAATTTTGATACGCTGCCAAAGGAAGCTTACGATATTTTGATTATCGGCAGCGGCATAGCGGGGCTATATGCGGCGTTGCATACAGATCCGTCAAGAAGTTGTGCCATCATCACAAAGGTTGATCTGGAACACAGCAATTCTTGGCTTGCACAGGGAGGCATAGCCGCGGTCATTGCGCCGGACGATCAGCCGGCGTCGCATGTTGAGGACACGCTTCTGGCAGGGGCGGGCCTGTGCAACCGCGAGGCGGTGGAGCTGCTTGTCCGCGAAGGTCCAAAGGATATTCGGGAACTTGTGGAGCTGCAAGTTCCCTTTGATGTAAATGCAGAAGGGGAATTGCAGATTACCCGGGAGGGATGACATTCTCGCAGACGCATTGTTCACTGCGGCGGCGATGCTACAGGAAGAGAAACGACGAGACGTCTGGGAGAAATTGCACTGGAGCGCAAAAATCTGCATTTTTTATTTAATACGTATTTAATAGATTTGGTGACAGAAAACAGCGCGGTTACAGGCGCAGTGATCTTTGACAGGGAACCGAAATATATCACATGCCGGAACATAATTATCGCAACAGGCGGTATCGGCCAGTTGTATCAGAATTCGACGAATCCCAAGGGAGCTGTCGGCGACGGTATAGCTTGCGCGGCGCGCGCCGGAGCTGCTTTGGATATGATGGAAATGGTTCAGTTCCATCCGACAACGCTGATTCCGCATTCCAACAGCGAAAGACTATTTTTAATATCCGAGGCGGTGCGCGGGGAAGGCGGTATTCTGAAAAACAAAAACGGGGATCCCTTTATGCAGGGCCGTCATCCGTTGGCCGATCTGGCGCCGCGCGATATTGTAACCAGAGAAATACTTTCGGAGATGCACCGTACTCAGACAGAGAATGTTTATCTCGACGTATCCTCCATGTCGGAGAGTTTTTTCCGGGAACGCTTTCCGACGATCTATGCGGAATGCAGAAGCTTCGGCATCCGTGTTCCCGATGATTGGATTCCGGTGAGACCGGCACAGCACTACTTTATGGGAGGCGTTAAGACGAATCTTGACGGTATGACAAACATAGACGGCCTGTATGCGTGCGGTGAGGCGGCATGTACCGGTATTCACGGCGGAAACCGACTGGCAAGCAATTCCATGCTGGAGTGCCTGGTATTCGGCAGACGCTGCGCGGAACATATCTCCCGGAACTTCCGTCAGACAGATGGGCGGATTCCCGAATATATTCCGACAGCCGGCAGCGGGCATCTTACGGGAAATTATATTTTCAAAACCAAAGCGGAAATCCGCGAGATTATGACAAACGAGGCGGGCGCTCTCCGCACTTTCGGCGGACTGGAGAGGGCGCAGTGCCGCGTGCAGGAAATCCTCGGTGAAATAGAGGATGTACCGCTGACTTATGCTGAGGAATTCGAGCTGTATAATATGGCGCAGAATGCGGCGGCAATCATCCGTTCGGCATCCATGCGCCGAAGCAGCGCCGGAGCGCATTTCGTCGCGGATGATGATAAATGAGAGATGAAAATCCCAACGCCGCGTTTTTCATTCGTATACACGGAAGGTGGAAAAGGAGAAGGTCAATATGGAAAACAGAATTTATCCGTATGAAAACAGCATAGAAGAGATTATAAGAACAGCGCTGCTCGAGGACGTCGGAACCGGTGATGTGACAACCTTGTCTACCGTGGAGTCTGATCGGATTGCGCGCGGAAAGTATATTGCAAAGGAAAGCGGCGTGCTGTGCGGCATGGATATTGTGAGACGAGTCTTTCGCTTTGCGGATGCGGATATACGGCTGACCGTCTATAAGAATGACGGCGACAGGGTGGAAAAGGGCGATGTGCTGGCAGAGGTGGAAGGAAACGCCGCTCGGGTTCTGACTTGTGAGCGCGTGGGTTTGAACCTTCTTCAGCATTTGTCTGGAATTGCTACGCAGACCGCCCGCGCAGCGGAAGCGGTGGCGGGAACAGGCGCCAGAATCGCAGATACCAGAAAAACAACGCCGGGACTCAGGGTGCTTGAAAAATACGCCGTGAAAATCGGAGGGGGCTCCAATCATCGTTTCAATCTGGCGGACGGTGTTCTGATCAAAGATAACCATATTGTGGCCGCCGGTTCAATTGACAAGGCGGTGAATGCCGCGAGGCAACAGATACCGCACACGCTGAAAATTGAGGTTGAAGTGGAAACGCTGGAGCAGCTTGAGGAGGCGCTGGCTGCAAAAGCCGATATCATAATGCTCGACAATATGCCGATGGAAATGATGCGGGAGGCTGTCCGCCGTACGGACGGCAGGGCACTGCTTGAAGCATCGGGAAATATGGGCGACAAGGATCTTCGAGCCGTAGCGGACACGGGAGTGAATTTGATAAGCATCGGCGCGCTGACGCATAGCGTCCGCGCTTTGGATATCAGCTTGAAATTTCAGGTTATCTAATGAAGGACAAGACGGCCGGACGATGATAAACGGAGGCAAACATGGCAGATTATAATGAGGAATTGCCGAATGAGGAAAATGATCTCAGAATTATTCGCGATAATCTGAGCCGAATTGATCGCCAGAGGAGCGAAGAGACGGAGAAACGCCTTTCGCATTTGAAGGATACGGCAAGACTGATAGAACGGAGAATCAGTCAGTACGGTATCAAGCGCGAAAAAGCAATTCACTGGATGCTGAGTTCGGAAGAGTTCCCTCAGATATTCCACGGGATCGCCGAAAGGAATCCGGTTATAGAAACAAATGCATCGGTCCCCGCCTTCTTTCATGATATCGCCCGCGCCGAGCGCCTTTATCTTTGTAAGCTGCTGATTCAAGCTTACTCCGTAGATACCATGCGCCAGATATGGGAATTTCTCAGCGCTGATTTTGCACACGATGACAGCATCAGTCCGGCGGCTGATGCTGACGGAAAAAGAGAGCCGGAATTCAGCGGCCGTGTTATACATATGAAAAACGCATATTCGGAAAGAGCGTTTGATTCTTTCCAACCGTACTTTTCGGAGGCGAGAGTCTCGGCATCGGGAGATCTGCAGAATATCTGTGAAATGGTTTATCACGGGAGGGCAGAATACTGTGTGCTGCCGCTTGAGAATTCGGTGGACGGGAGACTGCACCGCTTTTGTCATATGCTGGATCAATATGATCTGAAAATCGTCATGGCATGTAACGTGACATCGGCGGACGGAGATATGACAACCAAGTTCGGTCTAATCAGTCGGCAGCTTAAATCCTGGGCGGGAAAATGGCTTCCCGGACGAACTTATATGGATTGCAGTGTGATTCTCGGTAATCAGACATTTCTGCATGAAATTTTAGCGTGTGCAGAAGAATGCGGGTACTTGCTGCATAGGGCTGACGCGCAGCCGATCCACGGTGACAACAGGGAGTACTGTTTTCATTTGACATTCCGCGAGACTGAGGAGGCTGTTCTGCCGCTGCTTTTGCTGTATTTACAGATGGAAACGGTGCAGAATACGATACTCGGCATATATGGATATCTGATATAGCGAGTACCGGTAAGGAAGACGGGGAGCAGACAGGCATGATTATATTGGGAATAGATCCAGGCATCGCAACAGTCGGTTGGGGTGTCGTGGAGTATAAAAATGCAAGGTTTTCAACGCTTGGATACGGAGCGATTCTCACAGCCGCCGGATTGAAAGTGGATGATCGGTTGGCACAGATTTACGATAAAATGACACAAATTATCAAACAGTTCCGACCGGAGGAAATGGCGATAGAAGAACTGTTTTTTAATACCAATCAGAAAACGGCGATAACGGTAGCGGAAGCCCGCGGCGTTATGCTGCTGTGTGCTCGCCATCATGCACTTGGCATTTACGAGTATACGCCGCTGCAGGTAAAACAGTCTGTCGTGGGGTACGGACGGGCAGAAAAAAATCAGGTGATTGCCATGGTGACCTCTTTGCTGCATCTGACCGCGCCTCCCAGACCAGACGATACGGCGGATGCGCTTGCTATAGCCGTATGTCATGCACATACCGGCACTTCACGCCTCAAAGCGTTTTACAATCTTAAATAACCGGCGGCTGCAGCGAATCAGGTGGCTTCAGTTGAGGTGGCAGTGAAAGGATGAAATTGAATGCTGTATTCCATTACAGGTAAAATCGTTTTGACAGAACCGCATACGGCTGTGATAGAATGCGGAGGGATTGCGTACCGCCTGACCGTGAGTGCGAATACCTTAGCTCAGCTCGCCGGCAAAACCGGAGAGATACGCTTGTTTACCTATATGCAGGTGCGGGAAGATGCTCTTGAATTATACGGATTTTACGATACGGAAGAGTTGTCGGCCTTCCGTCTCCTGATCTCTGTATCCGGTGTGGGACCAAAAGCCGCCATGTCGATTTTGTCGCTTTTGACATACGGACAGTTTGCCATTGCAGTCAGTACGGGAGATACCAAAAGCATTTCCCGCGCAAGCGGCGTCGGGGCAAAGACGGCAGCCCGAATCGTACTGGAGCTGAAAGATAAGCTGCGGGCGGCAACCGGAACGGCGGAGGAGGGGCAGACATCGGCATCCGCTGCAGTATCTGGAGGACAGTACAGCGAGGCGCTGAACGCACTGCTGGTGCTTGGATATACACGGACTGAGGCGGAGGGAGCGCTGCGCCCACTTCATGCTTCTTCGATGAGTCTGGAGGAAATCATAACGGCGGCTTTGAAAAAGCTGATGCGCTGACTGAGACTGCCGGCGGTTTGTCTGCGCGAGTCTAATACGGAAGAAGGGGGGACGATGCATGGGAATCGAGGATACATGGGAATATGACGGGGAGGCAGCCGGGGTTCCGTTTGATGAGGGAGAATCCCGCGTTGTAACAACTGCTCAGAGAGATGAAGACCAGGAGATCGATGCAGGACTGAGACCGACGGTGCTGAATGATTATATCGGTCAGGAAAAAGCGAAGGAAAATCTGAAAATTTATATAGACGCGGCCAAACAGCGCGGAGAAGCGCTGGATCACGTACTGCTCTACGGACCGCCCGGACTCGGCAAAACAACGTTGTCGAATATTATTTCAAACGAGCTCGGCGTCAATATTCGGATCACATCAGGTCCTGCTATTGAAAAACAGGGCGATCTCGCGGCACTGCTGACCAATCTTGGCCCGAATGACGTGTTGTTTATAGATGAGATTCACCGCTTGCCCCGAACTGTTGAGGAGATTTTATATCCTGCCATGGAGGATTATGCGCTGGATATTATTATCGGAAAAGGTCCGGCGGCAAGGAGCATACGCCTTCCGCTTTCAAAATTCACATTGATTGGTGCCACAACGCGAGCGGGACAGCTCACGACACCGCTCCGCGACCGTTTCGGCGTACTTTTGAGGCTGGAGCTGTATACGCCGGAAGAGCTAACGAAAATCGTACTGCGATCCGCTCAGATATTGGAGGTGCCGATTGAGGAGGCAGGGGCGCGGGAAATTGCATCCCGTTCCCGCGGCACACCGCGTATCGCCAACCGGTTGTTGAAGCGTGTTCGCGATTTTGCACAGGTAAAAGGTGAAGGCATCGTAACGCAGCCAATTGCCGCATATGCGCTGAAGGCACTGGAAATTGACCGGCTGGGGCTGGACAATACGGACAGGCGCATGCTGGAAACCATTATTCGGTTCTATGACGGGGGCCCGGTGGGGTTGGATACGTTAGCGGCTACCATTGGCGAGGAAGCCGTTACACTGGAGGATGTCTATGAGCCGTATCTGATGCAGATAGGCTATCTGAGCCGGACGCCCAGGGGACGTATTGTAACAAAGCGTGCATATGAGCATCTGGGGATTCCTTTTTCCGCGGACGATAGAGAAAGGAAGAATCCCGCAGAAACGCAGCTGAATTTGTTTGCCGCCTCTGCCGAAGATGTAAACGGAGAATCTAAGCTGCCGAAATGAGCCAGCTAAGCATATAATTTCTAAAGAGAAATGGGGGCGGGTGAAAAAATGATTGCGGCTGAACATTGGAAAGATTATTGCCTGTTGGATGCATCTGACGGTGAGCGCTTGGAGCGGTGGGGCAAGTATATCCTAATCCGCCCGGATCCACAGGTGATCTGGAAGGGGAAAAAGAGGCATCCTGAGTGGAAACGCCCTGACGCTTCCTATGCAAGATCCCGCTCGGGCGGGGGAAGCTGGAAGATTCATGAGTTGCCGGAATCGTGGGAGATCGAATACGGCGGCTTGAAATTTCAAATAAAACCGATGGGCTTCAAGCATACAGGACTTTTTCCGGAGCAGGCAATCAATTGGGATTGGTTCGGCGGTTTAATCCGAGGGGCAGAAAAGCCGGTAAGGGTTTTGAATCTGTTTGCCTATACCGGCGGAGCAACGCTTGCCGCGGCATCAGCCGGCGCGTCGGTGGTGCATGTTGATGCGGCGAAGGGAATGGTAGCGCAGGCCCGTCATAACGCTGAAATATCAGGACTGAGAGATGCACCGATACGGTATCTTGTTGATGACTGTATGAAATTTTTGGCAAGAGAGTTGCGCCGCGGAAACAAGTATGACGCGGTTATAATGGATCCGCCGTCCTATGGCAGAGGACCGGGCGGCGAGGTCTGGAAGCTGGAGGAGCACATAGGAGAGCTGGTCGAAATGGCCTCCGGTGTTCTCAGCGATCAGCCGCTGTTCTTTCTGCTGAATTCCTATACCACCGGATTGTCTCCGTCAACCATGGGATATCTCCTGCACCTTGCCCTGATAGAAAAATTCGGCGGAAGGCTTGAAGCAGATGAAATCGGACTGCCTGTTGAGCAGACTGGTGCGGTACTTCCGTGCGGCGCTGCGGCACGGTGGACAGCCGTAAGAAGATAGAATACAGTTAAAATGGAAAAAAGCCAGATATACATGCAGGAAAACGGCCGGCAGTACTGAAAAACGATAAGGAAACAGAACCCAGCAGCGAATGAAGGCGTTTAGGGCGTCTGCAGAAAAGGAAAGGACAGAAGCGGCATTGAAACAAAAGGAATGGATTATAGAAGCCTCTCACCTGCAGTTTTCTTACAAAGGAGATGACGGCAGCCAGATTCCGGTCATCCGAGATTTATCCCTGCAGATCGAAAAAGGAAGCTTTGTTGCAATTTTGGGACACAACGGTTCGGGCAAATCAACACTCGCTAAGCTGATTAATTTAATATTGATACCACAGGCCGGCCGGCTGACTATCAACGGAACAGAAACAACAAGGACGGATATAACAGAGGAAGAAATTCTCAGACTCAGGCAGACAGTGGGGATGGTATTTCAGAATCCGGATAATCAGCTTGTGGCGACCATTGTCGAGGAAGATGTTGCGTTCGGCCCTGAAAACCTCGGCGTGCCGCCGGAAGAAATCCGCAGGCGCGTAGATGAGGCACTTGAAACGGTGCATATGCTGGCTTACCGGCGGCACGCGCCGCACCAGCTATCCGGCGGGCAGAAACAGAGAATCGCGATCGCCGGTATGATTGCCATGCTGCCGGACTGTATGATCTTTGACGAGTCCACGGCCATGCTGGATCCCAGAGGGCGCGAGGAAGTAATGGATACTATTGAAAAACTGAACCGGGAAAAGGGTATCACCGTACTGCACATTACGCATGAAATGAAAGAAGCAATCCGTGCAGATCGAATTATTGTAATGAATGACGGACAGATTTTGATGGACGATACGCCGAGAAACGTATTTTCGCGTGTGGAAGAATTACAGAGAGTTGGGCTGGATGTTCCGCAGGCAGCGGAGCTCGCACTGCTGCTTCGGCGCGGCGGCGTACCCCTGCCGGAAGATCTGCTGTATACAGAGGAAACAGCTAAGGCGATTGCAGCAGTCCTCAAAGCCGGAAAGGGAGAGATGCGTCATGACGGAAATTGAACTGAAAAATATCTCCTATATTTACGGAAAAGATACACCGTTCGAACGAGTAGCGCTCCATAACGTATCAATGACCTTTCAGAGCGGTATGATAACCGGACTGATCGGCCATACCGGTTCAGGAAAATCCACGGTTGCTCAGCTACTGAACGGACTTTTGCAGCCCAGCGCAGGTCAGATCTATGTCGGCGGAATAAATATTTGGGCGGAACCGAAAAAAATCAGAGACATACGCTTTCGCGTCGGGCTCGTTTTCCAGTATCCGGAATATCAGCTTTTTGAGGAGACGGTATATAAGGATATTGCGTTCGGCCCCGTCAACATGGGACTCAAAGCAGATAAGGTCAGAGAACGTGTCATGGAAGCAGCGGCATTCGCCCACCTCCGTGAAGAGCTGCTTGAAAAATCCCCGTTTGAGCTGTCAGGCGGACAAAAAAGGAGGGCCGCTATTGCCGGCGTGATGGCTATGGAACCTGAGGTTCTGGTCTTGGACGAACCTGCGGCTGGACTGGATCCGCGCGGCCGCAAGAAGATATTGGGCGGCATACAGGCATATCAGAGGCAGAAAAAAAATACGGTTATCATGATCAGCCATTCTATGGAGGATATGGCGGTATATGCTGACCGGCTGGCTGTCATGAATCAGGGGGAATTGTTTTTCGAAGGCAGTAAGGAAGAAGTTTTTTCACGTGCTGAAGAGCTGAAGGCTGCCGGATTGGCGGTACCGCAGATTACTGAGCTTGTAGGACGGCTTCGGCAGCTCGGAGTGGATGTGCCGGGAAATATCTACACCGTAGCAGACGCATATGAGATCCTGCTCTCAGCATACAGAAATGCCGAAAAGGTACATGTCGAGGATCATCCGACATCAAAATAATTGGGGGCAGCCGAAGAAGTGCTGCGGCCAATGTTTATGAAAACCCCGGCACCAAAAGCCGGAAAGGACGGAATCGCGAATGCTTAAGGATATCACACTCGGACAGTATTTTCCCGGGAATTCGGCGCTGCACCGCATGGATTCACGGATGAAAATAATTTTAATGCTGCTGTATATCATTATGATATTTCTTGCGCATACTATATATAGCTATGCGGCTGTATTACTATCCGCCATAATTCTGGTGATAATCAGCCGTATACCGTGGAAATTGATTCTGCGGGGCGTAAAACCGCTGATATTTATTATAGTGTTTACCGGAATCATCAATATTTTTTGGACGGAGGGCGAAGAGCTTTTATTTCAGTGGGGGTTTATAACTGTCTATCGCGAGGGCATCGAATTTGCTGTCTTTATGATAATCCGAATCATTACGTTAATCCTCGGGACAGGCGTTCTGCTCAGCTATACAACATCACCGATCGCTTTGACGGACGGTATTGAACGATTGCTGTCTCCTCTGAAAAAAATAAAAGTTCCCGTACACGAGTTTTCTATGATGATGTCCATTGCTCTGCGATTTATACCGACGCTGATGGAGGAAACAGATAAAATTATGAGCGCCCAGAAGGCCCGCGGAGCGGATTTCACAACGGGAAGCATCATGCAGCGTGCGCGCGCGCTGATACCGGTTTTCATACCTCTCATCGTATCCGCGTTTCGCCGCGCCGATGAGCTTGCGGTTGCCATGGAATGCCGCTGCTATCACGGCGGAGAGGGAAGAACGAGAATGACTCAGCTTCATTTGCACGGAATTGATTTTCTTATGCTTGCTGTCATCCTCTTTATGGGCGCTGTAATAGTCGGTCTGAATTATTTGCCGCTGTAAAGGCAAACAGGAGGAAAATACGTGTGAAGCATCTGCTGCGAATCGGCTATCTGGGAACCAAATACTGCGGGTTTCAGGTGCAGCGAAACGGTGTAACTGTCCAGAAAAAAATACAGGATGCTCTGGAAGCAGTTTACGGTGAACGGCTGGAGGTAAAGGGCTGCAGCCGAACGGACAGCGGCGTTCATGCGCTGTCATACTATCTGACGTATGATACATGTGCCGCGCTGCCGGATATTCCCGAGGAAAAGTTGCCCGCAGCTTTGAATGCCGTCCTGCCGAAAGATATATCCGTATATCAAGCGGAACGTGTTCCAGATAGTTTCCATGTAAGGCACGATGTGTTGCATAAAACATATGTTTATAAGATATGGAATGCAAAATACAGGAATCCATTTGTCTGCGATCGTGCGCTGTTCTATCCGCGTCCTCTAAATATTGAAATTTTAGATGACGCCGCCCGGTATTTTGCGGGTACACACGATTTTCGGGCATTTATGGCTGCGGGATCAAAAATAAAAGATACCATACGGACAGTGAATTTTTTTACGGTTGTGCGTGACGGCGAATATGTGTTGTTCCGCGTAAACGCTGACGGTTTCTTGTATAATATGGTGCGGATTATGGCGGGAACTCTTCTGGCTGTGGCAGAGGGGAAAATCAGAAGTGAAGAAATTCCGTATATTATAGCATCGCGGGACAGAAAGAAGGCGGGAGCAACCGCTCCCGCACACGGCTTGTATCTGGAGGATGTAACATATTCCGATAAAGCTTATGATTAAACGGACGAAAGATTGAACACAGGTAGAGAAGGAGGTGAAATAAATGGCACTGTCACCGTTAAAAAGCGACAAAAAAGATAGGAAACAGTCTGAACGAAAAAACACAGCAGAAAACAGAACGCCGGATGGTCCTCAGATAAATGAATACTATATCCGTCTTTCCACACGATATAAAGTTGCCAAATTTTCCTCTATGCTGTCGCTGATTCTATTTATCCTTTTTATGGTGACATCCTTCAGGGAGGAAATAACAGTAGAGAATCTGCGTTATTTTTTGAGATATATAGATACGCGGCAACCGGATGCCGCTGAAGGAAGCGACCGGATTCAGCACGAGACGGAGTCGGTTATTGATATGGGGCTGTATAAGGGAAGTTTGGCTGTTGTGGGAAATGAATCGGTATCGTTATACGATATGCAGGGAGATACGCTTCTTTCTGTATCAAAAACAAATTCAAGTCCGATTCTTTTGACATCTGATAAATATATACTGGTTTATAACGCGGGGGGAAACTCGTTTCAGATATACAGCACGGTTTCGTGCCTGTATGAAGATACTTTTGATTATGCGATAAGCTGTGCTGCACTGAACGATAACGGTATGTTTTTGATTGCAACGAAGTCAAGGGAGTACAAGTCTGTTGTCCATGTATACGATAAGGATTTTAGAGATATATACCACTGGTCCTCGCCTGATAAATATGTAGCGGCGGCAGATATCAAAAACAACGATAAAGAATTTGTGATTGCAGCGTTTGGAACAACGCAGTCCGGTGACTATTATACAGAAATCCTGGTTTGCGAAACCGGTGCGGAGGAGAAAAAGGCGCAGTTCCGCATTGAGAATGCCATGCCGCTCTCTGTTTCCTACACCGCGCGGGGCGGATTTGTGCTCTTCTGCGATACGGGTTTCTATTTCTATAATGAGTCGTGCGAGCTGATAAAAACGGTCGAATTTTCCGGCGAAATTCCTGTTCGGGCCGAGACTGTCGGGGACTATTCTTATTATGCAATGAATAAAAATGTTGTAGGCAGTACGCATGACGTGACGGTTTTGGATGATACGGGCAATATACTGTTTGCCGGTCAGATCGACGGCGAGATAACGGACAGCGTACTCTGTGCGGATGCCGCATATTTTTTGCTTGAGCGGGAGGTTGTGCGTGCAGCATATCAGACACAACAGATTATCAGCAAAACAGTAACGGCGGGTGCAATGAAAATCATGGCGTCTGATGACAGCACGCTTCTCATCTGCAGGCAGAGTCAGTCAGAAATATTGGATGTGGACGAATACTTTTTCGGGACGGATGAGACAGTGACGGAATAAAGCTTTGTGCTGAATCAGCCAAATGCGGACAGAGAGCTGCAAAAGAAAAACTGATGAAAGGGAAGGATCAGAGAATGTCGGTTTTTGCGGATATCGTACTTCTGTTGATTATCATACTGGGCATCATTAAATGTGCACGGGACGGATTTGTAAAATCGGTACTAGATATCGTTTCTTTTATCGTCGCGCTGTTCTGTGCAAATGCGTATGCCCCTACACTTGGAGCTTATTTTGAAAAATCATTTTTTATGGAGAAGATTTCAGATATGGTTTCCGGCGCTATGCAGACTTTCGGCAGCGGCAGCGCACCGGATCTGGAAACGCTTTTTGAGGAAAAGCCGGAGGCTTTTGTAAAGGTGATCGAACGGTTTCAAATCGACTTTTCCAGCGTTGAGGCTTATTTTCGAAAGCTTACCGGCGAAACAGACACAAAGGCGCTGGAAAAACTGAGCGAGCACATAGCGGCGCCGCTGGCTTCTGCCATATCTTATGTTGTGGCGTTTTTGTGCATTTTTTTAGCAGTATCGATTATTATGGGGATTGCGGTATGGCTGGTCGATCGAATTTTCAATCTTCCTGTTCTGAGAACAGCAAATAAGCTGCTTGGTGTCATATTGGGTGTCGTGCTGGGTGTTTTCAGTGCATGGACCGCAGTTGTGCTGTTTCAGATTCTCCTCCCCTATCTGCGGATGTTCAGTGATAATTGGTTCGGCGGCGATTGGGAATCGGAAACCATTTTATATCAATTTTTCACGTCGGTCAATCCGTTTCAGATTTTACTGAACGGCGTGGCGCAAAGATTGTAGCAGAGCGTGCTTCTTGCTGAAGTGGGAGTTCCCCTAAGCTCTCCGGCCCGTCCGGAAGGAATTTTAAAAGAAAAAGGACGGTATTCCTTCATGAATCCCAAATACATTCCAAATTTGCTTTCCGTGCTTCGGATTCTTCTGGTTCCCGTATTCGCAGTTTTGTTTTTGTATGACTATCCAAAACATATCGGAGCAGCAATTGCTGTTTTTGTTTTTGCAGGCGTTACAGACGTTGTAGATGGCTTTCTGGCGCGAAGGTTTCGGTGGATTACAGATATCGGAAAAGTGCTGGATCCGTTTGCCGATAAGCTTATGCAATGCATGGTCTTGTTCTGTACGTTCTATAAGGGACTGGTACCGCTGTGGTTGTTGGCATTTGTTGTTCTCAAGGAGCTGTTTTTAATAGCAGGGTCCATATTTCTCTTTAAAAATAAACATATTGTTGTAAAAAGCAGTTGGTATGGTAAGGTAGCAACCGTCATATTTTATCTGTATGCGGTGATAATCATGTGCTTTGAAAAGTATATGTCCTTCCGTGCGGTAATCTTGTGCAGTGCCGTTACACTTCTGTCTATGATATTTGCGGCGGTAATGTACACGTGGGAATATTTGAAAAAGAAGTGGAAATATGAAAAGAATGCATGCGGAAGGAAGGAAAAGATATAAGCTGAGATTGATATGAAAAAAGGGTATACAATATCCGGAGTCCGATGCAAATAGAGACGCGGCATCCGGTTCAGTGGACTGAAATCATCACAGAGCCGACGGGACCATAGAAATACAGCGTTGAAAAACGAAAGGTTTGATCATGAGTATGGAATTATGTGCAAGATGTCATAAACGCGTTGCGGTTGTTTTTGTAACGCGAATTGAAGGAGATAAAACAATCAACGAGGGGATCTGCATCAAGTGCGCGAAAGAACTTGGCATACAGCCGGTTAACGATATGCTGACCAAAATGGGTATTGACGATGAGACGCTTGACCGTATGGACATGGATATGGCGAATATGATGAACAATTTGCCGGATGTGCTTCCGGAGGACAGTGAAGAAGATGGGCTGGATGACAGCCGGGCCCCAGCCGTCGGTCTGCACAAGCTGTTTGGAAATATAATGCCGAACCCGCCGATGAACAATCCTAAAGAAAGGAACGAAACTGCTAAAATAAATAAGAAAGAGAAAACAGTGAAGAGAAAATATCTGGACACTTACTGTGTGGATCTCACAAAACGTGCAGCCGCCGGGCAGATAGACAATGTCATCGGACGTGAGCGGGAATTTGCGCGTCTGGTTCAGATACTCTGCCGCCGGCAGAAGAACAACCCGTGTCTGATCGGCGAGCCGGGCGTGGGCAAGACGGCTATTGCCGAAGCGCTGGCGCTGAAAATCAACGACGGAAATGTTCCGTATAAGCTAAAAAACAAAGAGGTTCATCTTGTCGATTTAACCGCGTTGGTAGCTGGAACGCAGTTCCGCGGCCAATTTGAAAGCCGCATTAAGGGACTGATTGAAGAGGTTAAGACGCTCGGAAATATCATCCTCGTCATTGACGAGGTGCATAACATTGCCGGAGCAGGCGACGCAGAGGGCAGTATGAATGCCGCCAATATCCTGAAACCTGCACTGTCCAGAGGAGAAATTCAGGTGATCGGCGCGACGACGCTCTCTGAATACCGGAAGTATATTGAAAAAGATTCCGCTTTGGAGAGACGCTTCCAGCCGATTACAGTCGGAGAGCCGTCAATTGAGGACACTGTGGAGATTCTGAACGGCATCAAAGGATATTATGAAGCTTACCATGGCATCAGGATACCGGAGGGAACGATACGCCGTGCGGTGGTGATGTCAGAGAGATATATCACTGACAGATTTTTGCCCGATAAAGCGATAGATCTCATCGACGAGGCCGGCGCGTATGTGGCGCTTCACTCTCCTGTTATCGAAGAAATTGAGCCGCTCAAGGCGAAAATGGATCAATTACGTGAGGAACGCGAGCAACTGGAAGGCGCGGCAGAAAGCAGTGAAACACCAGACGAGAAATATCAGAGGATTGCGGAAATCAAGGTAGAGGAACTGCAGGCCGCAGAGCGTTTTAAAACGCTTGCGGCGGAGCGGGAACTTGTAGCTATGAGTGAGGAGGACTTGGCCCAGGTCATTGAAATTTGGACAGGAATTCCGGCCAGCAATATTACAGAGCATGAATTTTCCAGACTGGATAAGCTGGAAGAGCGGTTGAAATCGCGCATTATCGGGCAGGACGCAGCCGTGGGAGCAGTTGTGAGGGCAATTAAGAGGAACCGTGCGGGGGTGGCGTATACCCGGAAGCCAGTATCATTTATTTTTGCCGGCCCTACAGGTGTAGGCAAAACTGAACTGGTAAAAACTTTGGCGGCTGATCTGTTCCAGACACCCGAATCGCTAATCCGTCTGGATATGTCGGAATTTATGGAAAAGCACGCGGTTTCTCGGATCATCGGTTCGCCTCCCGGCTATGTGGGATACGATGAAGCGGGACAACTGACGGAAAAAATCCGCCGCAAGCCCTATTCTGTCGTTCTGTTTGATGAAATTGAAAAGGCTCATCCGGATGTGCTGAACATTTTGCTGCAAATATTGGACGACGGCCGTGTCACCGACGCACATGGCAAAGAGGTGAATTTTGAAAACACAGTCATTGTGATGACAACAAACGCCGGATCCAACTTGAATATCAATACAGCAGGCTTCGGCGCGGACGAACTGAAGGTAACTGAGGATCGGACGGAAAAAGCGCTTCTCGGCTTTCTGCGTCCAGAGTTTATCAATCGGGTTGACGAGGTAATTACTTTCCGTTCTCTGAACGAGAACGATTTCACGGCAATTGCAAAAATTATGCTCTCAGATCTGGCGAAAAACCTGAAAGATAAGCATATTGCCGTCAGCTATACGGAAGCGGCAGCGAAGCTGATAGCCAAGAATTCGTTCAGCCGAAAGTACGGTGCGCGCAACATGCGCAGGTATCTCCAGACACATGTAGAGGATTCCATTGCCAACTGTATTATCAATCATTACGGTAAGGAAATTACTGCCATCAGCATTGATGTCGGCCAGAGCGGAACCGGTGATGCGGCGGAAATCGTCATCGTTCCCATAATGATGAACTGACAGGCCAAGAACTTTTCAGAATGTCAGAGCAAGAGAATGAAAAAATACCTTCCATAGGGGCGTATTATGAAAATACCCCCTATAGAGGGAAACGAGTCCGACAGACAGGTTTCCATAGACAGGGAGCTTCTGTTTTTCGTGTCCGGAGGCATTCTACATCAATTTATAAATCTAATGAAAGAAAATTCGAGATGCGGAATTATAGTGTCTGGGCTTATAAAATGGACATAGGTTTATTAGACTATCGATGTAATACGGTCCAAAGCCAGCGTGGCGGTTGCATGCGATACTGTAAAAACAGAGTATTGATAATAACATTTTTAAACAAATAACATTAGCGGGGAGATTGTAAATTACTTAATATCTATAACAGATAATCTATTATGTAGAGATAATATTCTTGCCAGACATTACATATAGATTGGGCACGGAAAAGGACTTAGATAACCCCGAAACCGTAGGATTGATGCGTGCGATTTTCATTAGGTTAAAAATTAGCAAAACGAAACGGACTTTAACAACAAAGAGTTTGCTGTACAAATCTGACAGTATCTAAGGATGGCACGTCAGCTATAATGGCTGATTGACGTCAACAGCTACGGTTGATGTTGTTTCCATTTCAACAGCTCTGTATTTTACCTGCCGGAAAGTCCTTTATCCTTATTGGGTAATTATGATCTGAAAATTGAAACTCCGATTACGTGAATAAGGTGAATAAATTATATTATCTTGTTAAATAGCCTTTGGCAGACACATATTGAGAATACTATTTTTTAATCTATGGTGTATAAAATCATAAAAACCAACAAGAGGACAGGCTCTTTTGCGAAAGGAGGTTAGTTGTGGAAGAAACGTGGTACCGTCTTACACCGGAGGAGACAGCAGTCCGCCTGCAATCCGATCTGTATTCAGGCATGAGGCGAAAAGCAGTTAAAAAACGGCGTCAGAGGGACGGAGAAAATCAAATTTATCCGCATCCCAAATTTTCGTTTTATCAATGCTTAAAAAGCGTGCTGATGGATTTTACCTCTATTTTGCTGATTATAACCGCTGTAATCGCTGCGGTTTTCGAACAGAGCACAGATGCTGCTGTACTGATCTTGCTGGTTGTATTAAATTGTATGGTGTCGCTGTATATTTATGTAAAATCTCAAGGAATTCTGGAGAGCATGGAAAAATATACGCTTCCGGTTGCACGCGTAATCCGGGGCGGCCAACTTTTCATGGTAGAACAGAAAGACTTGGTGCGCGGAGATTTGATCCTGCTTTATGCAGGAGATATTGTGCCGGCAGATGCCAGACTGATATCGGAGCAGGGGTTGTATGTCCAGGAAATGAATCTGTTCGGAAGCAAGGAGCCGCGTAAAAAAAATGCCGACGCATTTTTTGAATCGGAAGCTCCGTATGCTTTGCAGGACAATATGATTTTTGCTTCCACACTTGTTGTCTCCGGCGAGGCAAGGGCATTCATTGTGGAAACAGGAGCCAATACGGCGGTATGCCGCCTGCAGAAAAACGCACCGGTCATTTCCCATGAAAAGCTGGATGTACTTCCCGCCGTTAAGAAGTTTAGCAACCTTTGGAGCCTCGTTATGCTCGGCATCGTCTTTGTTTTAACTTTTATAGAACTGATTTTATCGACCGACGGCAGTCATTTGTATAATATTTTTACTACCGGATTGTCCTTTGCTGTCTCATCTATGAGCGAGATGCTCGTTCCCTTTACGTATATTGTTATAGCCTGCGGTATTTTCGGTGCAGTCAGACACTATAGAGATGTCAATGCCGGAGCAATTATCAAGAGAACAAAATCAGTGGACAAGCTGAAAAAGCTCACCTGCGTGGTGGTGCCGCAGGACGGTGTATTTACAACCAAAGAATTCCGGATGGAGGGAGTCTACACAGGCGGTACGCTGTATAAGGTTAAAGATCGGGCGTCGTCGCACACCGAACGCCCGGTGACATACGCGCTTCTGTCAACAGGATTGTACGGCGCAAACGTGGTTTCAGGACGTTCGGAGAAGAGGATGCGGACGGATGAGGAAGTATCCATTGTGGCAGCAGCCAAAAGGCTGAAGCTATATGATGCGCGTCTTGATCAAAATTATCCGATTTATGATCACATCGGCCCCGGAGACGATTCTGTTTTTGAGACAACGCTCGTCGGAAAGGGAAGAGACAGCGTCGCGATTTCACGCGGAGAAGCAGCAGATATTCTTCGCCGTTGCTCCTATTATATCAAAAACGGAAAAATCATGCCGCTTTCACAGACCATGGCCGATGAGTTTTTGTATGTTTATCATAAGCTTGCCAAGCAGACATTTAAAATTGTTGCTGTCGCTTCGCGTAGTATTGCATATAATACATTGAAGTTTCCCCGCGTAGCGCAGAGTGATATGATTTTTGAAGGCTTTCTCGTCTTCCGTGTGCCATTTCTGCGCGGCGTTGGACAGACGATGCAGAAATGCCAAAAATCCGGCATCAAAGTAATTATGTTTTCAGATACACCTTCAGAGACTAACATCTATTTTGCCCGCCATATCGGATTGGTTAGGAATGATGAGGAGATCACGGACGGTCGCGGGTATGCGGATCTGAAAGAGGAGATGCGCATTACAAACGCCTCATACTATCGTTTATATAACGGGCTGACTCATGAACAAAAGCGGGAAGTGCTGGAGAATCTCCGTAAAAGCGGAGAAATTGTGGGGGTCCTCGGACAGCGCCTTGAGGATTTGCCCTTATGTTCTCACGCAGATGTCAGCTTCGCTCAGAACATTTCCATAATGTCACGGCCAAGGCATAGGGCCGTGCCGGTTCTTGAGGAAACCGTGACGGCAAGTGCATCGGAGCATTTGCTGAAAAAGGGATGCGAAGCGTTGAAATTTGTGAGTGATGTTATCCTGTCGGATGCCGACCTGAAAGGGGACGGCGGCTTCAACGCAATGATTGATGCTATTTGTTATGCCAGAGTCATTGACAGGAATATCATACATATGCTCAAATATTTGATGACATCACAGCTTGCCCGTTTGTTTGCTGTACTGTATACCCAACTTGTACCTTTGGAAATCATGAATGCGGCGCAGATATTGTTTTTCGGGTTGGTAATCGATTTTCTGGCAGTATTGGTTTTTTCGTTTGCAAAACCGGAGCAGGGGATTCTAAACGAAAAAAATGATGCTGCGGCATTCTTTGCTCATCCTTTCCGTGGCTATCTGCCGTCGATTTTGATGGCGATATCATGGATAGGAATTGCCGCCTCTGTTCCCTCTCTCTGCGATTTGCTGGGCGTAAAGGTTTCAGACGCACAGTCAGTTAGCATTTTCTTTTTGCTGTGGAGTATATTCAGTATAACTATGGTTATGGTCAATATGCGGGACGGCTTCCTGCTGCGGCCGGGCATTCGTCTCAACGGTATCTTTCTTTTGACCATGATGGGGCTTAGCGAATTGTTTTTGCTTTTCTTTTTGATACCGTCATTTGGAGCTGTATTCGGAGTCGTCAGGTTTGACGCTCTGGTACTGCCTGTTTTAATTGGCTTGACGTTTGTTTTTTGGGGAATTTGCGAGGGTATCAAATGGCTGGAGAGACAGCCTAAAAAGAAAAGAAGTACGAAAAAACGTGCAAAGAAGGAAAGACGGATTAAAAAAGAGGAAAAGCTTCGCAAGATAAAGGATGCACAACCGACCAGAGAAGTGATGCCGGTTCTGCAAAGAGAACCGGACGATGGAATCAATGACCGGCAGGACGAAAAAACACGCACAATTGAAACGGGAGACAGCAAATTCGATCAGAAAAATACAGATAATTTTGTAGAAACCGTTTTTGCAAAGGCTTTTGCGGATAGCGACGGATTTTACAAAGCACATACCGACAATATGTCGGGGAATCGAACAGATACGGCAGAGTCTGCGGATACGAGAGAATTTGAAATTATTGGATTTAATCCGTCTGATGATACTGTAGAAAGCGCGCAGAAAAATGACGAGCTTGCGGGATTTCTTGGACAAAGCGCAGCAGACGGAATAAACGGGAGAGGAGCGGCGGATGAAAAACAGGAGGATGAAACAGCCGATTCCGCTGAAAGCCGGTGATACGATAGCTGTCGTTGCGCCGGCGGGCGCAGCCGGAGATCCGTTGACCGTTATAAGGGGGATTCAGGCTTTAAAAGCGATGGGATTTGAGGTACAGACAAAGTATCTGAATACGGACGCATACAGATACCTTGCCGGAGAAGACGCCTGCCGCGCGCGGTCGGTAATGGATGCATTTCTGGATGATGAGGTGGATGGTATTCTCTGTCTTCGCGGTGGATACGGTGCAATGCGTATTTTGGATCTTTTATCATACGATCAGATAGCCCGTCACCCAAAAACATTCGTCGGATATTCCGATATTACAGCTCTCCATACGATGCTGAATCAGGTTTGCAAAATGGTTACTTTTCATGGTCCAATGCTGTCCTCCGATTTGGGAGGACAAATAGATGCCCTGAGCTTGAAGTGCCTGTATGATACTTTAACAGGCCAATACCGGAAAGCTTTCTCCTGTATAAATGAACAAGGAACCGAGATGTACGGTACGGAAGAAAACGCAGAAGGGATTCTTTGCGGAGGAAATTTGACATTGCTTGCATCAACTCTGGGTACACCATATGAGATAGATACAACGTCTAAGCTGCTCGTAATGGAGGAGATAGGGGAAACACCGTACCGTGTCGACCGCATGCTGACACAGCTTCGTTTATCGGGAAAGCTCGGGTGCTGCGCGGGATTTGTTCTCGGCGATTTTCTTATGGACGGCGGAGATGAGGCGGAAGCGGAGCTGCGGGAAATCGTCACGGAGATACTTGTTCCTTACCAAAAACCGA